>JAHDDQ010000083.1 GCA_020629275.1 Tenacibaculum sp.
CCTTTAACACCAGGAACAGCTTTTATTACTTTACCACTATTATCTACTTCAATACTAACCACTACAGTACCTTCCTCTTGACAATCTGGTTTTTGTATGGGCTTGGAAAGTGCTTTTCTACCCGCCAAATTGTAGTTTTCGTCTGAACCTCCACCAGTATTTCCATAATACTTTGTCGACTTAGGGTCTCCTCCTTCTTTTCCTTTCACGCCATCTTTATCATCATCTCCTTCACCTTGATTACTACCGCTTGTGTTGTTTAGTAGACTATTTAATGCATCTGTAGTTGCCTTTGAAGGTTTTGGTTTTGGCTTAGGTTTACTTTTTTTCTTTTCTTCTACTTTCTTTTCTTCTTTTTTAGGAATTTCTTTTTCTACTTTCTTCTTTTCTATTTTTTCCTTTACTACTGGTGCTTCTTCTACTTTCTCCTCTGTTATGACCTCTTCATCTATAACTTCCTCTTTTTCATTAGACGTTTCTTTATCTTCAGTATTTTCTTCTTCAATTTCTTCTTCAATTACCTCTTCTTGACTGTTATCTGGAGTATTCTTAATTTCATCAACAGGCTCGCCTTTACCTACATCAGAATCACCATAGTTAATAGCAACTCCATATTCAATTGGAGGGTCCATATAGGTTAAACCAAAACTAAAAACACCTACTAATAGCAATGCTAATATTAGCGCAGTAATAACCGCTGATTTTTTTTTATGTTCTGAATCGAATATTTTCATTTATTGACTTTTTACTGCTAGAATCATTTTAAGTTTATTTCTATTTGCGATATCTATAACTTTCATTACATTTTTATATGAAACATCTTGATCACCTCTAATAACAACCGTTTTTTCTTTTTCAGCACCTACTTGATTGAGTATTTCTTGTTCTAAATTATTCGAAGCTATTTTAGATTTATTAATATAAAAAATTTCATCTTTTGTAATAGTAACAGCTACAGCCTTTTTATTTTCTGTTTTACCTCCTGCTTTAGGTAATAATACATCTATCGCACTAACTGTAACTAATGTAGATGTTAACATAAAAAAAATAAGTAATAAAAATACGATGTCTGTCATTGAAGACATGTTAAAACTTGGATCTACTTTATTTCTCCCTCTTAAATTCATATGTTTTAATTAACAATTTATAATGAGTTAATTTAAATTGGTTCATTTAATAAATCTAGAAACTCAACAGATTTAGCTTCCATTTGATGCACAACTTTATCAGTTCTAACCACCAAGTGATTATACGTTATGTATGCAATAATCCCTACTATTAAACCAGCTACAGTAGTTGTCATTGCTGTGTATAACCCGTCAGATAGCATTTTAATGTCTATTTGTCCACCCGAATTTGCTATTTCATGTATCGCAACAATCATACCGATAACAGTTCCCAAAAATCCGATCATTGGAGCTGCACCAGCTATTGTAGCAAGAACAGATACATTTTTCTCTAACTGATATACTTCTAGCTTTCCTGCATTTTCTATTGCTGAATTAATATCATCTAAAGGTTTACCTATCCTTGAAATACCTTTACCTATTAATCTTGATGTTGGTGTATCTGTATTACTACAAAGTGCTTTCGCCGAATCTATTTTACCATTGAGAACAAAATCTCTGATCTGATTCATAAAATCTTTGTCTACTTGGGCAGCAGCTTTGATAGCAAAAAAGCGTTCAAAATATATATAAAGCGCGACTGCTAATAGAACAAAAAGTAACGCGATAATTAATTGACCTCCTAAACCTCCGTCTATTATCAAGTTATAGATAGATAATGTTTTTTCTTGAGTACTATTTTCGTCAACTATTGTATTTTCTTGAAATAACAGCATTAATATTATAAAATTAAAGTTAATATATTGAATCGTATATTAAATAACGATTTTGAATTTTTAAAATTGTTTACTTTTTCAAGTAAAAAAAAGTCTTCCTCAAGATACTAAATGAGGAAGACTTTTCTTGAACTTTTTATTTTTATTTAAAACAGGGTTCTCATTAACATAAAAGCTAAAGAACCTACTACAAATCCTACCAAGGCTAACCACGAAATCTTTTTTAAATACCAAAAGAAATCTATCTTCTCCATTCCCATAGCAACTACACCTGCCGCAGATCCAATAATTAGCATCGATCCACCTGTTCCTGCTGCGAAAGCTATGAAGTGCCATAATTCATTATCCAACGGCTCTGAAAACATCCCTAAAGATGCTGCTACTAAAGGTACATTATCTATGACAGCAGATCCTACACCTAATAACATCACAACTAAGTCCGAAACATTAGTACCTGCCATTTCAGTTCCCATTAATGGAATACTCTCTTTTAAGTTTTGAGCAAACCCGAACAAAGTACCTAATGATTCTAAGGCTGCAACAGCCATTAAAATTCCTAAGAAGAATAAGATACTTGGCATTTCAATTTTTGAAAGTGAATGATGCACTGGACTATGGTGCGCATGTTCATCATGTTCTAGGTCGCCTTCACTACCTTCTACACTGGATAATGAAAACTTAGTTCTACTGTAAATTTCTGCAAAAGTTGCTACGATTGCTAACGAAAGCATCATTCCAACATAAGGTGGTAAATGTGTAACAGTTTTGAATATCGGCACGAAAACTATAGCTCCTAAACCTAAGTATAACATTTTAGCGCTATGTGGACTCTTTTTTTCTTCTACTCCACTCTCATCAGTATCTATATTTCCTTTGAAAGCTGGCAAAAATGATGCTATAAAACTTGGTACAACCATACACAATACAGAAGGTATAAATAAGTATAAGAACAACATTTGTGTTGATACTTTTTTACCTATCCATAGCATTGTTGTGGTAACGTCACCTATTGGAGACCAAGCTCCCCCGGCGTTAGCTGCAATAATTATTAAACCAGCAAACCAAATTCTGTCTTCTCTCTTTTTTACTATTTTCTGTAAAATTGAAATTAACACTATAGTAGCTGTTAAATTATCTATTATTGCAGATAAGAAGAAAGCTAAAATCGAAAATAACCATACAATCTTTTTCTTACTTTTAGTTTTTACGTAGCCTCTAATCGTAGAAAAACCATCAAAATAGTCTATAATTTCAACAATAGTCATTGCTCCCAAAAGAAACACTAATATTTCTGCTGTCTTTCCTAAATGATGTAATAATGTTTCTTCCATCAAATGCATTTTATCTTCATGCATTAAAGCAGGAAAGTTTTCAACTAAGGCATGTTTTCCAGAGTCAAACCAAGTAGAAAACCCGTCTACCCCAAGAGCAACCAAAGCCCAACATATAGCCATCATAGCTAAAGCTGGTATCAATTTATCTAATTTGAGGTTATGTTCTAAAGTAATTGCTAAGTAACCTAATACAAAGACTAATATAATTGCTGCTTCCATATTTTGTTTTTAAATAAGCTCTTTTAATGCTATCTCAAAAGAGGTTTCACTGATTTTTGTTTTTGATGCACTCTTTGCAAATGATCGTTGCAGCGCTCTTTTTATAGTTAATGAAGTATCTTCAAAAATTGCTTCGTCTGTCATTTCGACTCTACGTTCCATGAAATATGCAAAAACTCTTGCCATACCACAGTTGGAAATAAAATCTGGTATCAAACTTACCTTTTTATCTGTTTCTTCCATAATTGGTCCAAAGAAAATCTCTTTATCTGCAAAAGGTACATTTGCACCACATGAAATAACCTCTAATCCTGTATTGATCATTTGATCAATTTGATTTTTAGTAATTAATCTAGACGCAGCACATGGAGCGAATATCTCACAAGGTAGACTCCATATTCTCTCATTCATTTCCTCGAAAGGAATCATGTTTTCTGAAACTAAGGTATTCCCATCTTTATTTAAAAATAGCTCTTGTATTTCTTCAAATGTAAATCCGTTTTCATTTATTACTCCTCCAACTCTATCTATAATTCCTACAACTTTAGCCCCCATGCTAGCTAAGTAAAATGCTGCGGCTGATCCTACATTACCAAAACCTTGTACAACTGCTTTTTTACCTTTAACACTCCCTCCGTATATCTCGTAATAGTGTTTAACGGCTTCAGCAACTCCATATCCAGTAATCATATCAGCTACAGTATATTTTCGAGCAATACTTGGAGATAGAGTCTCATCTTCTAAAACTTTAATAACTCCGTGTCTTAACTGACCTATTCTATTAATTTTATCTGCTTCTGTTGGCTTAAAGTGACCATTAAAGACCCCTTCTTGTGGATGCCAAACTCCACTATCTTCTGTGATAGGAATTACCTCATGAATTTCATCTACATTTAAATCCCCTCCTGTTCCGTAGTAATTTTTTAATAAAGGAGCTACAGCCTTATACCACCTTTGTAATACTTCTTTTTTTCTTGGATCTCTCGGATCAAAATTTATTCCAGATTTTGCTCCACCAATAGCCGGACCAGATACTGTAAATTTCACTTCCATTGTTTTGGCAAGTGACATCACTTCATATTTATCTAAGCCTTTACGCATTCTTGTTCCGCCTCCTGCTGCACCTCCTCTTAATGAATTTATAACGGTCCATCCTTCAGCTTCTGTCTCAGAGTCTTTCCAATTAAAAACTATTTCTGGCTGCTTTTCTTCGTATTTTTTAAGTAATTCTTTCATGATTTTTTATAACTAAAATTGTTTGTTTACATTTTATTCAATCGTGGTTTATAAAATCATGATAGCTAAAGCTGTGTCATTGTCTTTTTTTTATGTTCCAAACTTACCAAAAAAAATATTTTGGTTCTAATTTCTTGTAAAAATATTAGGCTAAAATACAAAGGAAACTTTATTAGTTAAAAAAGTTTCCATAGTTTTTAACATTATTTTATGATTGTATATTTACAATATTTCTGGATAAAAAATCACTCCAGAGGAATGATCTTTTTTGGCTCCGGTTACACTTTTTAAACAGTTCACTCGATTTTCTTCTTTCAAAACCCCTAAAAAAGCAAAAATTAAGGCTTCTTTAAAATTTACTAATTGATTGTTGGGTAGCTTAATTTGTGAACCTACTTTTTCTTTAATTTTATCTATCAAAAAAGTATTAAAAGTTCCTCCTCCCGTTACTAAAATTGTTTTGTTATCATTAATAATAGCTGCAATTTGTATTGCGCAATGCTCTACAAAGGTTCTCAAAATATTAGGTAAATTCGTTTCTAAATTGTTAATTAATGGAAAAACTTTTTCTCTAACCCACTCTAATCCTAATGATTTTGGAGGTTTTTCTTCATAAAACTCTAAGTCATTTAATAATCTCAATAACTCTTCATTTATTTTTCCTGTAGCAGCTAAAGCACCTTTATCATCATAAGGTAAACCTATATTCTGAATGTAATTATTCATAACAATATTTACAGGGCATATGTCAAAAGCAATTCTGTTTTTTTTATACTTGAACGAAACATTAGCAAAACCTCCTAAATTCAAACAATAATCATAATCAGAAAATAACAATTCATCTCCTATGGGTACCAAAGGCGCTCCTTGTCCACCAAGAGCGACATCTTGACTTCTGAAATCACAAATTGTTTTGTACCCTGTTTTATTTGCTATTTGTCGTCCATTTCCAACCTGAAAAGTTATCCCTTTGTCTGGTTCATGCAAAACTGTATGACCGTGAGAGGCTATAAAGTCAAGTATTTCTATTTTATTTGTTTTAATAAATGAGTTAATAATACTCCCTAAATAGTTTCCATATTCAATATCTAAGACCAGTAAACTCTCCTTTGATAAGTTGATCGCTGTCTTCAATCTATCAGCCCATTCAGCAGAATATACTACTGTTTTAGCTTCAATGATTTTAAAATTTTTGTCATTGTTTTTATCGAATTTGACGTACACTAAATCTACACCATCAAGTGATGTTCCCGACATTAACCCAATAACGTATCTAAACTGATTCTGCATAAGGTAAAAATAGTAAAAGCGTATTGAAAAAATGATATTAAAAAGGTATCTTTGGGAGCATTTTTTTTTAAATTAATATAACTACAACGATATAGAATGGATTTTAATCTTACAGAAGAGCATTTAATGATACGTGACGCTGCTCGCGACTTTGCACAGAATGAATTATTACCAGGTGTTATAGAAAGAGATGAAAAGCAAGAATTTCCTGAAGAATTAGTTAGAAAAATGGGAGAGCTTGGTTTCATGGGAATTATGGTTGACCCTAAATATGGAGGTAGCGGAATGGACACTTTTTCCTATGTATTGATCATGGAAGAATTATCTAAAATTGATGCTTCTGCTTCAGTTATGGTTTCAGTAAACAATTCTTTAGTTTGTTATGGTTTAGAGTCTTACGGTTCAGAAGAACAGAAGAAAAAATACTTAACTAAATTAGCTACCGGAGAGCAAATAGGTGCTTTTTGTTTGAGCGAACCTGAAGCTGGTTCTGACGCTACTTCTCAAGCTACTACTGCGGAAGATAAAGGTGATTATTATTTACTTAATGGTACTAAAAACTGGATCACTAATGGAGGGCGTGCTGGTGTTTACTTAGTAATTGCGCAAACAGATCGTAGTAAAGGGCACAAAGGAATAAATGCTTTTATTGTTGAAAAAGGTATGGAAGGTTTTCATATTGGTCCTAAAGAAGATAAATTAGGAATACGTGGTTCAGACACGCATACATTACAATTTAATGATGTTAAAGTACCAAAAGAGAATCGTATTGGTGAAGATGGATTTGGATTTAAATTTGCCATGAAAACTTTATCAGGTGGTCGAATTGGTATTGCTGCACAAGCTCTTGGTATTGCTTCTGGTGCTTATGAATTAGCTTTAAAATATTCTAAAGAGCGTAAAGCATTTGGTACCGAAATCTGTAACCATCAAGCAATTGCATTCAAAATTGCTGATATGTATACAGAAATTGAAGCTGCACGTCATTTAGTTATGAAGTCTGCATGGGACAAAGATCAAGGAAATAACTACGATCGTTCTAGTGCTATGGCTAAATTATATGCTTCTAAAGTAGCTATGGAACATACTGTTGAAGCAGTTCAAATACATGGTGGAAATGGTTTTGTTAAAGAATACCATGTAGAACGTCTAATGAGAGATGCTAAGATTACTCAAATTTACGAAGGAACTTCAGAAATACAGAAAATCGTTATCTCAAGAAGTCTCATAAAGGAATAGATTTTTTATACTACATAAACAGAAAAACTCATCGTATGATGAGTTTTTCTGTTTATGTACATTAAATGCTTACATGATGAATAAATTCGAAAAACTTAATAATCCAGTTTGGCATGCATTAAATGAAACTCATGAACATTTTGGAATCGATTACGGAGGTGTTAAATTTTACAAGAATAATATTTGCCCTTTTGGAGGTTTTACTGATATAACTCAAACAAAAAAGGCTTTAAATAATTACAGTACTCTAACTGCTAGTTTTTTTGTTGTTGGTAATACTCCCAACTATGACAATACAGTTACTTTAAATAAAACAGTAATTTGTGAACAAATGATTTTAGATCGTTATATTGAAAATGAATATCATTATAAAGTTATTCAACTTTCCAAACAGCACATAAATGAATTATACGACCTCGTATGGTTAGTTATGCCTGGATATTATCAAAAGAAGACCTTTGATATGGGAGATTATTACGGGATTTTTGTTGAAAATAAGCTTGTTGCAGTTACTGGTGAACGAATGCAGTTAGATGATTTTATAGAAGTTAGTGCAGTTGTTACTCATCCTGATTACGTTCGTAAAGGAATGGCTAAACAATTAGTAGCTTACACTACTGAGCAAATTATTTCTAAAAATAAAACACCAATATTACATGTAGCTGAACATAATTTGAGCGCTATTGAATTATACAAAAAGTTAGGGTATACTTCTCTAAGAAAAATGACATGGAGGCATTTTTTAAGACATTAAACTTTATTTTTCTTTAAAAAACACATCTTTTAAATGTAATCCTGAGGCAGGGGCTATCGTTTTTAAAAAGTCAATATTAGTGCTTGGTTCTAAGCTCTCCTTAATAAATTCTAAACTGTAGTTGCCTTTTCCTAATTCGACTAAGGCTCCCATAATTAATCGAATTTGATTTCTTAAAAACCCCTGTCCTTTTATTACTAACACAAAACTTTCATCAGGAAAAAAAGATGCTGTAATATCTGTATTTTTAATAATTATACATGTATCAATAGTACGTTCGACTTTTGTTTCTGAAGACGGCTTTGTACAATAATGCTTAAAATTATGATGTCCTTCGAAAATTATCGCTCCTTTTTTCATAACCTCAATATCTAGTTGTTCTAAAAAACCAACTAGAAAAGGAGCACAATACGGATGATTTTTTTGTCCGAAAGAAAAATAATATCTGTACTCTTTTATTTTCGGGTGTTGAATAATATTAAAACTTTCATCATATACCTCTTCTATTGCTAGAACTTTTATATCTGCCGGAGAATTCGTGTTAAAATTCGTTATGAATTCTGATCTCTCTAAAGGTTCATCGATGAATAATTGATATGCATAGTTTGTTGACGACACTTTAGCATCTGTTCTTCCTACACCTACAGTTTTAAATCGTATCCCTTTACAAACAAATTTTAATGTTTTATCAACTGCCCAATGAACCGTTTTTAATTCAGGTTGTTTCTGCCAACCGTGAAAACGAAACCCCAAATACTGAAACCGTACTATATAAGAATGTTTATAATTCATAAATCAAAATTAATCTTTACTTCTATTAAATAAACCTTCTTTAGAATATTTTGTTTGCAATTTTATACATTTTTATTTCTTATCCAATTTCATTATTAAACAATGAAGATTATTTCCAATAATTAATTTTATTTTTTCTTTACATTATTATTAAGTCGTACTTTTAGTTTTAATGACTTAATTAGTCTTAAATTAATCTATCAAAAAACAGTCTCCTAATCATGAAAAAAAACTTTTTTTTACTTGCCTATCTTGTACTTATATTTATTAGCTGTACTAAAACTGATGAGTGTATTAACTGCAATGAATCACAAACAATTGATCCTAAAAGTACTGATAACTCAAATTTACAAGGAAGAAGGCTATCTACTCAAGGTTATCTAAAATATAATAATGTAATGTTTAAAGGTTCTCATAATTCTTATGAAAGAAGAGAAAGTATAGAAGAACAACTTAATTATTCAAACCCTATTCATCAAAATAATGTACTGGCTTTAGAATTTGATGTATGGAGGAATACTCCTAAAAACTATAATCGTACAAATATTCCTTCTAATACTTGGGTGGTAAATCATTGGCCGCATCCTGGAAAAAGAGGTAGAACATTAGCTTCTTACTTTTCTCAACTAAAAAATTGGCATAATAAAGTTAAAAATCATGTACCAGTTATGATTAAATTAGATATAAAAAGCTCTAATGGCGGTTATCAGAACTTTCATGAGCAAATCGATTGGTATTTATCTAGATTTTTAGGAGATGATGTAATTTTTTCTTCTAGAGAAATGTTTAAAGACCCTAATCGATCTTTAAGACATAATATGTTATATAATGAAGCATGGCCTACTATTGATCAACTTCGTGGTAAGTTCATTATTGTATTAACTGGTAATGATAGCTTTATTGATCAATATTCAAAATTCTTACACAATCGTAGAACTGCATTTGCCATGAAAAAACAAAATATTGGGAAAACAGATGATATTAGTTCTGGTATTTGGCATGCCAACAACACTATTAACAATAACCCTAATTATATTTTTTATAATTTCAGTATGTCTAATATAAAAGACATAAAAGATAGAGCTGGCTCCAAAGAATTCTTAAAACAAATGGCCAGAAGAGGCATGATAACAAGAGTATACTCTGCTAATAATAGAGATAATTGGAATCTATGTAAAAGTTTGAAGATTAGTTGTATTTCTACTGATAAAATTAAAAATCATGACTGGGCTAGAATTGATTGTTGTAGAATTTTAGTAAAAAGATAAAAAATCATACCTAAAAGAGGGTTAAATAATAATGTATAACCCTCTTTTTAAATTTTACTTTATTAAATATGATTGCTTAGCTATTTCTAATTCTTCATTAGTTGGTATTACTAGAACTTTTACTTTAGCCTTTCCTGTATTTATTTCGGTAAGTTTCTTAGGCCTAGTTGCGTTTTTTTCTGCATTGATTTCAATTCCTAAAAACTCCATACTTTCACATACTTTTTCTCGAACTAACATTGAATTTTCTCCTATTCCTGCTGTAAAAACTATGGCATCTAATCCATTCATTGCAGCTGCATATGAACCTATGTATTTCTTAATTCGGTAAGTATTTATTTCCAATGCTAATATGCATTCTTTATTTCCTAGAGCAGCAGCAGCTTCAATATCGCGTAAGTCACTAAAACCTGTTAACCCATACATTCCACTTTCCTTTTGAAGTAATGTATTCACTTCTTCTAATGTATACCCCAGAGTATTCATTAAATAAAATATGATGGTGTGATCTATATCACCACAACGTGTTCCCATAACTAAACCCGTTACAGGACCAAAACCCAAACTATGATCAATGCTTATTCCATTTTGAACGGCTGACATACTACAACCATTTCCTAAATGAATTGTTATAATTTTAGAATTGGTCTTATTGAGATATTCATTTGCTTTTTCAGAAACGTATTTGTGACTAGTTCCATGAAAACCGTAAAGACGTATATTATGTTTTTCTGTAAATTTTACTGGAATTGCATACTTATATGCTTTCTCTGGAATTGTTTGATGAAATGCTGTATCAAAAACAGCTACCTGTTTCGCTTTAGTAAAAATAGACTCCGCTACTAATATTCCTTCCAAGTTTGCTGGATTATGCTGGGGTGCCAAAGAAAATAATTTCCTAATTTCTTCTTTTACTTCCTCAGTTATCTCAGTTGTCTGCGTAAATACACTACCGCCATGTACAACTCTGTGCCCTACAATTTCAATTTCATCTGTAGAACTAATGACTCCTGTTTTTTCTGCCAATAATAAATGAACTACTTTCTCTAATCCTTTTTTATGATTCTCTATTTTTAGTTCTTCTTTTATTGACTTCTTTTCAGATTCATAATGAACTACTCCTACTTCTAATCCTATACGCTCTATTAATCCAGAACAAATTACTTCTTGCTCTGGCATATTAAATAGCTGATATTTTATTGAAGAACTTCCTGAATTAATTACTAATATTTTCATTGAATTTTATTAATGCTTTTATAATACGTAAGACTTAAATTAACTATTCTTGAGCCTGAATAGCTGTTAAAATTATCGTGTTATATATATCATCGATAGTACAGCCTCTACTTAAATCATTTACTGGTTTATTTAACCCCTGAAGCATAGGCCCAATCGCCAAAGCTCCAGTTTCTCTTTGCACTGCCTTATATGTATTGTTTCCTGTATTTAAATCTGGAAAGATTAATACATTTGCTTGACCTGCTACTTGAGAGTTTGGCAACTTCTTTTTACCCACAGTTGGATCAACAGCTGCATCGTATTGTATTGGCCCTTCTACTTTTAAATCTGGTCGTTTTTCTTTAACTATAGCTGTTGCTTTTCTAACCGTATCAACATCTTCACCTTTACCAGAAGCTCCCGATGAATAAGATAGCATTGCTATTTTAGGATCTATCCCAAACGAAATACTTGAATCGGCAGATGCTATGGCTATTTCGGAAAGCTGTTCTGCAGTTGGATTTGGATTTATAGCGCAATCTCCAAATACAGAAACTCTATCTTCTAAACACATAAAGAAAATTGATGAAACTACTGAAAAGCCAGGTTTTGTTTTTACAAATTGCAACGCTGGTTTTATGGTATGTTGTGTTGTATGTGCAGCTCCTGATACCATTCCATCAGCTAAACCTTTGTACACCATCATTGTTCCAAAATATGACACATCAGCCATTAAATCTTCTGCCATAGCTGGACTTAATCCTTTATGTTTTCTTAGTTCAAATAATGTATTAGAAAACTCTTTAAAATATTTTGATTCTATTGGATTGATGATTTCTGTTTTATCAAAATCAAAAGAGATATCAAGTCTTTTAACTGCTGTTTCAACAAGTACTCTTTTACCTAGGATAGTCAAATCAACAATATTTAATTTTTGTAATTGTGATGCTGCAGTTAGAATTCTGTCATCACTTCCTTCTGGCAGTACTATATGTTTCTTTTCAAGTTTTGCTCTTTTTAACAAGTTATATTGGAACATTCTTGGAGTAAGTACATTGGTACCTTTGTAAGTAATGAGCTTATTACTCAGAGCTTCGATATCTACGTATCTTTCGAACGTGTTTAACGATAATTTAATCTTGCTTTTATTTTCTGCATATATATGTGAACGTATCGCGCCTAGCTTAGAAGCTATTCCAAATGTTCCTCCTTTCACTTTTAAAATAGGGACAATCTTTTCCAATCCATTAATTAATTCTAAAACAGATGGACTTAATTCTATATCTCCTGTTAAAATTATACCTGATATTGTTGGGTACTTACTGGAAATATTTGCTTGTAATGTTCCTAATAAAATATCTGATCTATCAGAAGGGGTAATTACAACACATTCATCACTTAAGTGATTTAAAAAATGTGCCAATTGCATTGCTCCTACTTTTATTTCACCAGTGGTAGCATTTAATAATTCTTTACCAAATAAAACTTCAGCTTCCAAAGCTTTAGCTATTTCATTAATTGTTGGGTTATTGAGTTTACTATTAATAGGGATAGCATTAATTAGTAATGATTTTGGTAAATTTTTACCAATACCGTCTAATATTAATGGAATATTTTTTTCTTCAACTTTATTTGCTATTACTGCTATTACTTCTACATCTTTATTTTCAAATGAGTCGTAAGTTAATCGTAACCCTTGTATAAAATCTTCTAATGACTTGCCTATACCTCCAGAAACAATAATTACTGGAATTGCTAAATTTTTTGCTATTAAAACATTCAAATCCATTTCTATTATTGCTCCATGATCAGAAAAATCTGTTCCTTCAACAATAACAAAATCATTTTGTTCTTCTAATTTTTTATATTTCTCTAATATACTGTTAAGTATTTCATCTTCTTTATCATCATTCAAACTATCGATTAATTCCGATCTAGTGAATGCATAAGTATCTTTATAATCACATTTTATATTAAAATAGTCAATAATCGTATTCACATGATTATCTTTTTTTCCTTCTATCGGATTGTCGATTATAGGCCGAAAGTAACCTACTTTAGGTTTATTACGTAATAGTAATTGCATTAAACCCAAACTTAGCATCGATTTTCCTGAATTGGCACCACTTGCTGCTATATATATTGCTTTATTCATCTTCTAATTTTATGCAAAATTAGCTATTTAAGAACTCAATAACTAATAGTAAATAGCTTTAAGTGTCTAAAATTCATTACCATTATAATTCGTATAGTATCATAAGTAAAAGCTTGTTTATCTTTTACATACCAATTAAAAAAGTATTTTTGTCTTTTAATTTAAAACCCTAAATTATATCTTTATGAAATTAAAATTACTAATGTCTATATTCTTCATAGGTGCTAGCTTTTATGGAGTTAGCCAATGTGCCAATGTAAGTAACATCTATTCCTTTGTGTATGATGGTAAAACTTATGAAGTTATTAGAGAAAATAAAACTTGGACTAATGCAGCTGCTTGTGCTTCAGAGAGAGGCGGCGTGTTAGCTGAGATTAATGATGCTGCTGAACAGAATGCTATTTTTATGGAGCTAAATAGTAATGCTAGTATAACTACAACAAGTACTGTTGCACCAGATGGTGGTAATGGTTCGTACGTTTGGATTGGAGGAAATGATATTGCTGTTGAGCGTGACTGGATATGGGATGGTGACAATCAAGGTACTACTACTCCTTTTTGGTCAGGTGGTCCTTTAACTGGAAATCCAATAGCTGGAAGATATAATAATTTTGGAAACGTTTCTGGAGCTCAAACAGAACCTGACGACTTTGGTACACCTGGACAAGATGCCTTAGCTATTTCGTTAAATGGATGGCCACTTGGTGAGGCTGGACAATGGAATGATGTAAGTGATACCAATTCTTTATTTTTTATTGTAGAATATCCTACAGTTTTAAGTACTAAAGATATCGAGTTAGAAAAGAAAGTTAAGCTCTATCCTAACCCAGTTAGAGAGAATTTAACCATTGAAACTCCTACCGAACTTCTAGAAAAAGTTACTATTTTTAATGCTCTAGGTAAAAAAGTTAAAAGTATAGATTTTACTAAAACTTCTTCTAGAAAAGTTGATTTTTCTACCCTAGATAATGGTGTATACTTTGTTAGACTAAAATCTATTGATGGAAACTCAATACTTAGAAAAATTATTAAGTAATAATCATTAAAATTGATTAAGTTATAATTCATAGTCTAAGATTATAACTTAATCAATTTTATTTACCTACTGTTTTTGACTAACCAACAATATGCAATTCAGTAAAATTTTTTGGAACTTCAATTGTTTTCTTATTCTCATCAAACTTTAACTCGCCTAAAGTCACTTTAACGTTATCTATTTCTATTTGTTTTATATTAAAAGGTAGACCTATAAACTCTATCTGTATGTTTTCATACTCTGTTATGAATGTACCGTCTTTGTGTTGTTGAATAATAATTTCATTTGTTTTTCCGGTGAAAGAAAACGTACGTAAACTATACCTTCCTTTTACATAATCATATCCATCTTGTGCATCTTCAAAAACTTTAGAAATCTCTTTATCTCCAAACTTATAATATACCTCTAACTTCAATTTATCGATCTTCTTTTCTCCTACGTATTGTTGAATTGGATATTTGGGCAGTATAGAGCCTTCTTTTATGAACATTGGAATAATCTCTAAATCTGCATCTACCCATTTTTCCATTCCACCAGACACCAATTCTCTGGTCCAGTAATTATACCATTTACCTTTTGGAATGTATAATCTTCTTCCTTTAGCATTTGGTTCTTGAATAGGACAAACTAAAATTTGATTTCCAAAAATAAATTCATCAGTTCTATAATGTGTTTGGGTATCG
>JAHDDQ010000084.1:0-1980 GCA_020629275.1 Tenacibaculum sp.
GATATTGCAAGCTTTCAAAAGATTATCAAAACATTTGATTCTATTGACTATTTAGTAAACGCTTCTGGTATTTTTGGTCCAAAACCATTTCTTGATCACACTGTGGAAGATTATGACTCTTACCTAGATTTAAACAGAGGTTTTTTCTTTATTACACAAGCTATTGCGAAAAAAATGAAAGAAACAAATGGTGGATCTATTGTTAATGTGGGTTCTATGTGGGCAAAGCAAGCAATAAAAGCGACTCCTTCTTCTGCCTATTCTATGCAAAAAGCTGGATTACATTCTCTAACACAACATTTAGCTATGGAATTAGCTGAATATAACATCAGAGTAAATGCTGTTTCTCCTGCTGTTGTAGAAACCCCTGTTTATGATGGTGTATTCGGTGGAAAAGAAGCTGCTGAAAATGCCTTAAAAACATTTGATGCTTTCCATCCAATAGGTAGAAATGGTTTGGCTACTGATGTTGCTAATAGCATTCTTTTCTTATTATCTGAAAAATCATCGTGGGTTACAGGAGCCATATGGGATGTTGATGGTGGAGTGATTGCTGGTAGAAACTAAAATTATAGTATTATGTATACAATGAAAAATTTATTTTCTAAGTTAGGAATACTTGGAAAAAACGCTCCAAAAGCAATGGAAACTTTTCAAAACTTCGATAAAGTTGCCATGGAAGATGGCGCAATTCCTAAAAAATATAAAGAACTAATGGCAGTTGCAATTGCACTAACTACTCAATGTCCGTATTGTTTAGAAATACATAGAGAAAAAGCTATTAATGCTGGTGCAACTGAAGAAGAATTAGCGGAAGCAACTTTTGTTTCAGCCGCTTTAAGAGCTGGTGCTGCTGTAACACACGGTAGTCATTTAATAAAATAACTCTGTAAATTATTTGTTAATCTATAAAGGTTAAGTTTATCATAAACTTAGCCTTTTGTAATTTTGAAGCATGATAAAAACTATTATAATTATTGGTGGCGAACTTTCTGGTGTTTTAACTGCTTACTTATTGAAACAACAAAATTATTCTGTTACTATTCTTGAAGCTAATAATAGATTAGGTGGAAGAATTCTGACTAAAAAGACATTAGACGCTTCAACAGAATTAGGAGCTACTTGGTTATGGAAATACAATACGCAATTAATTAAATTATGTAAAGAACTGAATATTAAATTATTCCCTCAATATTTGAACGGTGATGCTATGTTTGAAGCCATAGACTCCGAAAACCCACAACGTTTTACACTACCTAAAAATCAAGAGATTAGTTACAGAGTTGGTGGTGGTACTATTGAGATTATAAATCGATTAATTACTAACTTAAATACTAGTGAGATAAAGCTTGCTGAAAAAGTTAGGCACATAAGTTATAATAATAATTGCTACAGTGTGAAAACTGATATGAATACTTATGAAGCTGATATTGTTATATCTACTATACCTCCCCAACTATTATCAAAAAGTATTTTATTCTCTCCTAAACTGCCAGAAGATATTATTAGAATTGCCAACAAAACACATACCTGGATGCAGGATGCTATAAAATTTTCTGTAGGCTATAAAACCCCATTCTGGAGAGACCAAAAATTATCTGGTGCTGGTTTCAGTAACGTTGGTCCGTTAACCGAAGTATATGATCATAGTAGTTATGATGATTGTAGCTATGCTCTTGCTGGATTCATAAGTACTGAATTTATAAATATAGATAAAGTAGTAAGACAAGTAAAAGTAATTGATCAACTCGTGAAACTTTTTGGGAAAGAAGCGCTACAAATTAAGTTTTATGAAGAGAAACTGTGGGCTAACGATATCAATACTTCCTTTCCAAGTAGTGACTATATTTCGCCACATGAAAATAATGGTCATTTTATTTATCAAAAACCTTTATTTAATAATAACTTTTACATCGGAGGAACTGAAACTTCAAAAGAATTCGGGGGTTATATGGAAGGAGCTGTTTATAGAGCAATTGA
>JAHDDQ010000084.1:1990-14781 GCA_020629275.1 Tenacibaculum sp.
GTAAATCATATAAAAAAAGCACAAGTGTAAGATTTTACTTGTGCTTTTATGTGCTATTTTTTAAATCCAAATTGTTCGAAATTTGACAAGATATATTCTACAGTTTGCTCTTCATTCTCTATTAAATCTTCTATCAAATCTTTTAATATAATGGCTCTAAATTTATTCTCCTCAGATTCTTCAAAATAACAAATACACAACTGTTCACCTTCTAACTCAAACTTTACATACTTAAGTATTTCTGATGAATTCTTATTTATATGATGGAATAATACGCGCTCCCATTCATAAGATTCCATATAAAACCCATCATGTTTTTCTTCTATTAATTTAGATATTGCGTATACTTTATCTTTCAAAACATTGAAAACAACATTTATATAATTCTCTGTATTGTATATTCTAACATATTCTTTCTCTTTGCGATTAGCTTCTTCATATAATTTATACGTTTCCAAAGCT
This sequence comes from Tenacibaculum sp., assembly GCA_020629275.1. GTDB lineage: Bacteria > Bacteroidota > Bacteroidia > Flavobacteriales > Flavobacteriaceae > Polaribacter. The sequence continues at coordinate 2,453 of JAHDDQ010000084.1, forward strand.
AGTTCTTGATTATCTAAACCTTTTAATGCTTGATACTTGAAATGTAACCAGGTACTGTGACTTTCACCTTCATCATTAACATTATCAATCAAAACCATCGCTCTCTCATACTTTTTTAGAACTACATGTGCTTCAATATTTAAAAGTTGGAAGTGATATTTATTGATTTCATAGTTGGATAAAATAGACTTTATTTCTTCGAAATTACCTTCTTCTTTTAAGTCTAGTAATAACTGATATAGATCTAACTCTTGATGTTGCTCAATGGATTCTTGAATATCTTTGTATACTTGCTTTAAATAATTTAATTCATCTTCTGATACATCAACCTCAATTGTGTTGTACAAATAAAAAACCTTGTCTAAAGCTTCTAAAGCTTCTTTTTTCTTGTTCAAACTATCATTAATAAATGCTAATTGTACCCAAGAAGACGCATAATCATTTTTTAAAGCTAACGAAGTGTTAATTGAAGATAAAGCATTATCATAATCTGATAACGAATCATAGGCATATGCAAGTCTATAATGCCACTTGTAATCGTTTTTTGCCTTTTCTTGGTGTTTAAGCATTTCATTAACAGCTTCCTGAAAAAGTCCAAAATTATTTAATGCTCTACAGTACAATGCCGAAGTTTCATAATCTAATTCTTGTATTCTTCTACATGCTTCAATTATTTCTTGGTGTTTATCAACTTTATGCCAAGCTTCAAGCTGTGCTATAAATAACTCTTTATCATCAATACGAAGTTGTTGTTTTTTTTCTCTATCTAATAAATAAATAGTATCCGGATATATTGCATGTGCTTCAGTATAAATTATCCAATCTGTTACTTGTATTTCCTTAAATTGAAGCTGATCTTTTTCATTAAGCTTTTCAATGTAATAAGGTTGATTAAGTAAAACTCCTGTAAAAATATCTTTAGTTATATCTACCAATTCAAACCATAAATGTTCAGTATCTAAACCATTTGCTTCATCCTTATATTCTTCATCAACCTCTACTCCTACCTTCATCAGAACTTTATTAGCTCCCTGAAAAGCATGGTCATAAACGTACTCTATTCTTTCATTTGCTAATTCTTTCATCCTCTGTGTTTCTTTATTACTTATAAAGAATAAAGGATTTTCTTTCAAATGATTAATAATATCATTTGTATGTGTCAACTTTTTATTTTTATAATCTTCTTCAGAAGCATATAAAAATAAAACTCCAGTAGGAGCATCATGTCCTACTCTATCTTCATAACTACATCCTATAAAATCTAGTCCTTCAATTATATCTTCCCACTTTTTCCAGGTAACGACAATATTGTGCCCTAAAAAAATAGGTTCTAACTCTTTTTCGACTAAATTATTATCAACTCCTTTTATGGCTAATGTTTCAATAATACTACTTAATGATCTGTAACCATCTTCCTCTTGAGAAGCTCCTAAAATTTCTAGCTCTATGGTACCACACCTATTTAGTCCATGTGTATGTAACCATACATCATTTTTTTCGCCGGCCACGGCATGAATCCTATATAAATATGAAGGAGGTGGTGGTACGTTTGAAGCAGCGCATAATTTTGCCCATTTACCTGATAAAATACTTAAAGAATTATGATCTATTATACTTGAAATATTAGGTAGTAGTGCACAAATCACTTTTATTTGTAAGTGGTAGGACGTTAAATTATCCTCACTAAAGTGTGTTTTTACGGAAATTCCAATCCTAGCATTTTTTAATCTTTCCGTTTCGATGTCTGTCAGCTGATGCGACATATTAAACAAATGACTAACAGAAACTTCTTTTACTGAAATATGATAGTTATGCACTTCATCTTTATAGACCAAGCTTAACTCTGCTTCATCATCTTCATCTTTCATCTGTATAGAAATATCTTCGAACTCATCGAAAAATTCTAGACGCTCTAAAACAGATTTTAAATTAAAAATAGCGTCCGCAGAAGCGACACCTTGTAATGAAGAAACCATTTTAAAGTCTGACTCTTCAATCAGTCTATTATAGACTTTAACATTCATAGTTATAATTTTTCAGATTAAAGTATAAAGGTAAAAAATGCTATTATATGTTCATAGCTTTACTCGTAGCCTTTCATTTCATCATCATAAAATGCTCCTGCCTTCTCTATGAGTTGCTCTAATTCATTTGCTAAATCTTGTTCATCTTCTCCATCTATATCTTCAAACCACTCTACAGTATCATCTTTAAGATTTATTAAAAAACGAGGATATTCGGTATGTAAAATAAAAATATCTTCTGGGTGTTGACTATTGTCGGCTAATAAAAATTTAGGTAATTCCATGTTTTTCTGTAATTAATTTTTTGGTAAGTTTATTAAAACGAATGTATAACATTATGGCAGAAGCTGTGAGAGATATTAAGAGCCCAATCCATATTCCTGTGGCTTTTAATTCTGTATGAATTCCTAAGTAGTAAGCGATAGGAAACCCTATAATCCAATAAGCTATAAATGTAATTCTCATGGGTACTTTAACATCTTGCAAGCCTCTAAGAGCACCAAGCACTACAACTTGTATACCATCAGATAACTGAAATATACCAGCTATAACAATGAGTATTCCTGCAGTTTTTATCACTTCTATGTTATCTACATAAAATGATGGTAATACGTCTTTGAAAACAATAAATATAAATGCGAAAAACAGATTTAAAATAACAGCTAATAAAAATATAGAGAATGCTATTCTTCGTAATTCTCCATAATTCTTGATCCCTTTTTGGTTACCTACCCTAATAGTTGCAGTAACTCCTAAACCCACGGCAATCATAAATGTCATAGAAACTAAATTCAATGCTATTTGATTCGCAGCTTGGGAATTCGTACCAATGATACCGGCAAGAAATATTCCTCCAGCAAATAATGAAACTTCAAACCACATTTGTAATGCCGTTGGGTAACCTAATTTGTAAATCCGTTGTAGAATTCTCTTTTTTATTCGTTTTAGTGAAAAATTTTTGATGTAAGGTTTGAACTCTTTTCTTGTTTTAACAATATATATCATAAAAGCTACCATGATAAATCTAGAAATAAGCGTTCCAATTGCTGAACCAACTACTCCCAATTCAGGAAAACCAAACTTCCCATAAATCAATAAATAATTAAAAAAAACATTAATCACATTAGCAATTAATGTCGCTTGCATTGCATATTTTGTAAGAGAAAGACCATCTGCGAATTGCTTAAATCCCTGAAAAATCATTACAGGAATCATTGAATATGCAATCACAGCATAATATGGTTTAGCTAACTCAACTACTTCTTTCGGCTGTTGCATGTGATACATCAATGGTTGAGAAACCATCAATAAAAAACAAATAACAAACCCTAAAATTATTGTAATAAATATTCCATGTCTAAAAATCTCTCTGGCAACTCCATGATTCTTTTTCCCATCTGCTTCAGCAATCAGGGGAGTAATAGCAAAACTAAACCCTATTCCTAATGATAAAAAAACAAACATTAATCCATTAGCTAATGATACTGATGCTAAAGGAGCCGCTCCTAATTTACCAACCATTAAATTATCAGCTAAACCAACCAACACATGCCCCAACTGTCCTAACATTACAGGATAAGCAATGGTCAAGTTTTTTTTAAATTCTGAAGTATAACTTGATAGGTTCACGTAAAAAAATCTCTTATTTTAGAACAGCGAAGATAGTTTAAATTCACAGATTTTGACTATTTTTGAAAGAAACAAAAACTTAATTACAATGGCTACTGTAACTTTAAAAGGTAACGAAATACACACATCTGGTAACCTGCCAACAACTGGAGCTAAAGCTCCTGATTTTAAATTAACAACCACAGATTTATCGGTAAAATCATTAAGTGATTATGCTGGACAAAAATTAGTGCTAAATATTTTTCCTAGTGTTGACACTGGAACTTGTGCTACATCTGTAAGAAATTTTAATAAATCAGCTTCAAAACTTGATAATACTAAAGTTTTATGTATTTCAAGAGATTTACCATTTGCTCAAGGTCGTTTTTGTGGTGCAGAAGGTATTGATAATGTTGAAATGTTATCAGACTATGCTACTGGTGAATTTGGTAAAAATTACGGACTTGATTTTACCGATGGTCCATTAGATGCTTTGCACTCTCGCTGTATCGTTGTTTTAGATGAGCAAGGAACTGTTAAATATACAGAACAAGTTGCTGAAATTGTTGACGAACCTAATTATGAAGCAGCTTTAAAAGCTTTATAAATGACAGTACAAAAAGATGGTTTTGTTAAAAGACGTCTAAAAGGAGTAAAATATGCTCTCAAAGGAATTGTAATTCTAGCAACCACTGAAGATAGTATAAAAGCCCAATTTTTTATTGGGCTTTTTGTTATTGCTTTAGGATTTATTTTTAATATCTCCTCTACTGAATGGATGATACAACTCACAGTTACTGGTTTAGTTTTAGTTGCGGAAGCCTTAAATACAGCTGTTGAAAAGGTAGCAGATTTTATTCATCCTGAGTTTCATAATAAAATTGGAGTTATTAAAGATGTAGCTGCTGGAGCTGCTGGTTTTGCAGCAATAATTTCTTTGATTGTAGGTTGTATAATATACATTCCTAAAATAACTAGTATATTCTTGTAATATTTCTATATTTACAGGTCTAAATTTATCATACTATATGGCAAAAAAAACAGCAACTAAATCAAAAAAAGTAACTCCAAAAACCAATCCTTTAACTGCTATTTCTTTATTCTTGAAGAATAGGCAAACACAAACAGTTTTAGGGGCTTTTCTCGTATTATTTGCTATTTTTCTATTTATTGCATTTATTTCTTTCTTCTTTTCGTGGGAACAAGATCAAAGTACATTAACTGAATTTGGGAATAGAAATATAAAAACCAAAAATCTACTTGGTCAATTTGGCTCTAAATTAAGCCATGTGTTAATCTACAACGGTTTCGGTCTGGCAGCCTTCATCCTGCCTTTTTTAATCTGTTTAACTGGTATTAGTTTTTTATTACAAACACGATTGAAAAGTATGGTTTCTAGATGGAACTGGGGACTTTTTAATATGCTATGGATAGCTATTGCTCTTGGCTTTTCTCAAAAAAAGTATGCTCTTTTATCTGGTGTTATTGGTTTTGAACTTAATGATTATTTAAGAACTTTTATTGGGAAAACAGGATTGGCAATAGTACTAGCCTTCTTTTTTATAGCCTATTTAGTAATTCGTTTTAAGTTGACTCCAGAAAAAATAAATGAACAATTAAAATCGAAAAAGAAACCTGTTGTTAAAAAAGAAATAATTACCCCTAAACAACCTGTTGAAACTGCTACTGAACCAATAATAGAAGAACAACCAAAAGAAGTAGAAAAGCTTGAACAGACCAAGAAATATGATAAATCTGAATTTGAACTCTCTATAGAAAACTTAGAACCCACAATAACTAATCACTCAAGCGTTAAAACAACAGTCAACGATCTATATCAAAAACTTAATATAGAAACTCCTCAAAAAGAAGCTACAGTAAATGACATAGTAACAAGTACTGATGTAAATTCAGAAAAACCTTCAACTAAGGTAAGTGATTCTGTTGAAGAAGTTGAAATAGCCATTGAAAAAGTAGCTGAAGAAAAAAGCGTAACAGAAAACCTGTCCGAAAAACTAGTTAAGGATTTCGGAGAGTTTGACCCTAAGTTAGATCTAGGTGAATTTAAGTTCCCTACATTTAACTTATTGAAACAATACAACGAAAGTATTTCTATAGATCCTGAGGAATTAGAAATCAATAAAAATCAGATCGTAGAAACGCTTAAAAATTATAAAATTGGAATAGCCCAAATAAAAGCTACAGTAGGTCCTACAATTACATTGTACGAAATTATACCTGAAGCAGGTGTTCGAATTTCGAAGATAAAAAATTTAGAAGACGATATTGCATTGTCTCTGGCTGCATTAGGAATTAGAATTATTGCTCCTATTCCAGGTAAAGGTACTATTGGTATTGAAGTGCCTAATAAAAAATCAACTATCGTTTCAATGCATTCTGTTATTACTTCTAAAAAATTTCAGGAGAGTTCAATGGAATTGCCATTAGCTATGGGTAAAACGATTTCTAACGAAACTTTTGTAGTTGATTTAGCTAAAATGCCACATTTATTAATGGCTGGAGCAACGGGTCAAGGTAAATCGGTTGGATTAAATGCCATTTTAACTTCTTTATTGTACAGGAAACACCCAGCTGAAGTTAAGTTTGTTTTAGTTGATCCTAAAAAGGTGGAATTAACATTATTCAACAAAATTGAACGTCATTACTTAGCTAAATTACCAGATAGTGAAGAAGCAATTATTACAGATACATCGAAAGTTGTTAACACGTTAAATTCTCTATGTATTGAAATGGACAATCGTTACGATTTATTGAAAAACGCAATGGTTAGAAATATTAAGGAGTATAATACTAAATTTAAAGCTCGGAAATTAAATCCAGAAAATGGCCATCAGTTCCTTCCATATATTGTCTTAGTTATTGATGAATTTGCAGATTTAATTATGACTGCTGGTAAAGAAGTGGAAACTCCAATTGCCCGTTTAGCACAATTAGCTCGTGCTATTGGTATTCATTTGATTGTAGCAACTCAGCGTCCTTCAGTAAACGTAATTACAGGAATTATTAAAGCTAACTTTCCTTCTAGAATTGCCTTTAGAGTAACTTCAAAAATAGATAGTAGAACTATTCTTGACGCTCCTGGTGCTGATCAATTAATTGGTCGCGGTGATATGTTATACTCGGGAGGAAATGATATAACACGTATTCAGTGTGCTTTCGTCGATACTCCTGAAGTTGAAAAAATCACAGATTTTGTAGGTTCACAACGTGCTTATCCTGATGCACACCTCCTTCCAGAATACGTTGGTGAAGAAGGTGGCACAAATGTTGATATTGATATCGCAGATAGAGATAAATTGTTTAAAGATGCTGCTGAAATAATTGTCACCGCACAACAAGGTTCGGCATCTTTATTGCAACGTAAATTAAAGTTAGGATATAACAGAGCCGGTAGAATTATTGATCAATTAGAAGCTGCTGGTATTGTTGGACCTTTCGAAGGGAGTAAGGCTAGACAAGTATTGGTTCCTGATTTCGTTGCTCTGGAACAATTATTAGAAAACGAAAAAACAAATTAACTTAAACAGTTTTATAAATTAAATAAAACAATATGAAAAACATAGGATTATTTTTTATTGGATTATTCTTTAGTATTACAATAACGGCACAAGATTCCTCTACTAAAGCTAAAGCTTTATTAGATGAAGTGTCAGAAAAAATGGGAGCTTACACAAATATGAATATCGGTTTTACTTCTAATTTAGTTAATAAAGAAGCAGGAATCACCAACGACCCTCCTATTCGTGGTAACATTATACTATCAGGTGAAAAGTATAATTTAAATTATTTAGGCAATAATTTTGTTTTCGATGGTAGCAAATTAGTAGTTATTAATGAAGAAGAAAAAGAAGTTACAATTACTGATGGAAATATTGAAGAAGAAGATGGCTTTATTTATCCTTCAAAATTATTAACTTTTTATAAAGAAGGTTATCGTTACAAAATGGGCATGTTAAAAAACACTAACGGTAGGAAATTACAATATGTGGACTTGACTCCGATTGATAGTAATTCAGATATTGTTAAAGTTAAATTAGCTATAGATGCAAAAACAAAACACATCTATAAACTAATACAAATTGGCTCAAACGGAGCAGAAACTACATTCACCATTACTAAATTTAAGAGTAATCAATCAATTTCAAAAAATTTGTTTTCTTTTGATAAAGTTAAATATGAAAAGCTTGGTTATTTAATTGATTAAATAAAACAGTAATATTAAAAGCGTTAAAAAGTTTTGTTAACAGTTAGTCTATTAACAAAACTTTTGTGCTTTTTTCACCTAAGGTCATTACATTTGTAACAGTGAAAAGATTAGACAAATACATATTAAAAAGTTTTATAATACCATTTTTAGCGACTTTTTTCATCATCCTATTTGTATTAGTTATGCAAGCTTTATGGCTTGCATTCGATGATTTAGCAGGTAAAGGTATAAGTATTAGTATTATATTCCGTTTTCTGTGGTATACCACCTTAATTGTTGCTCCTCAAGCATTACCTATCGGAATTTTACTATCATCAATTATGACTTTAGGTAGTTTGTCTGAGAACTATGAATTTGCAGCTGCCAAATCAGCGGGAATATCATTACAAAGAATGGTTAGATCTTTAGTGTTTTTCGCCATATTTATGAGTTCTATTAATTTTTTGTTCCTAAATTATGTGTATCCTTATGCTATTTTGAAACAAATAAATCTTAAAATCAATATTCGAAAAAAACAGCCCGCACTAGCTTTAGTACCTGGGAGTTTTAACTCAGAAATCCCAAATTATCAAATAAAGTTTGATGAGAAATATGGTAAAGAAAATAACCTACTTAAAAATGTGTTGATTTACGATTTATCGTCTAACAGAGGTAATAATAAAATCATATCTGCAAAGAACGGTGAGTTGATATCAGAAGAAGGAAGTCGCTACATGACTTTAAAATTAAATGATGGTCATTTCTTCGAGCATCATGTAAATAATAACACTTCTTTTAAAGATAAGAAGCGAATGAAAGCATCGTATGCAGATTTCGATGAGTATATTTTGAATATTGATATTTCTTCTTTTTCTGATGATGATTTAGATCAGATTAAACATACCAAGAACTTTAATATGCTAAGTTTAGCACAGTTGAAAGATACTTTACCAGATCTTAAACAACGATATGATGAATATGTAGTTACAAGGTCCAAGACGTTATACGCTAATGCTGATGCTAAAGAATTATTTAGACATCCTGATTCTATAGTTAATAAAAATATAAATCGTAATATTCTTGCTAATTTCACGGATTTACAACAAAAAGATATTTTGAATTCTGCCATCGCCAAAATAGACCGTAGTTTAAATAATTACACTTCAAATAAAAATAATTTTAAACACAGACGTAAAGTATTAAACTTATATGATATTGAATTCTATAACCGTGTGGCCTTCTCGTTATCTTGTTTATTATTGTTTTTTATAGGAGCTCCACTAGGTTCTATTATTCGTAAAGGAGGTATGGGATTACCAATGATCTTAGCTATTGCCATATACGTATTGTACTTCTTCTCCAATACTTTTGGTCGAAATTTAGCGGAAGAAAGTTCGTTATCTGCTATTGCTGGATCTTGGTTAGCTGTAACTTTAATGTTACCTTTGGCAATAATTCTAACAACCAGAGCTACTAAAGACAAAGGCTTGCTCGATATTAATAGCTTGTTTGTTAAAATTGCGAATTTCTTTAAAAAAATATTTTCAAAAAAGAGGAAATAATAACAAAACCATGACAACAAAGACTACACAAAAAATACAACTTAACACAATTGAAGAAGCTATAAATGATATTAGACAAGGAAAAGTAATTATTGTTGTTGATGATGAAGATCGTGAAAACGAAGGTGATTTTGTTGCTGCTGCAGAAATGGCTACTCCAGAAATAATCAACTTTATGGCCACTCACGGACGTGGTTTAATTTGTACTCCATTAACAGAAAACAGGTGTAAAGAATTGGAATTGGGCATGATGGTTCATAACAATACCGACCCTATGGAAACAGCCTTTACTGTATCTGTAGATTTAAGAGGAAAAGGTGTTACTACGGGTATTTCTGCTTCTGATAGATCTAAAACAATTCATGCTATTATTGATAAAGACACCAAACCATTTGATTTAGCAAGACCTGGTCATATCTTTCCTTTAAAGGCCAAAGAAGGTGGTGTGTTAAGAAGAACTGGTCATACTGAAGCCGCTATCGACTTTGCTCGTTTAGCTGGTTTACAACCCGCAGGAGTAATTGTTGAAATTATGAATGAAGATGGCACTATGGCTAGATTACCACAATTAATGGAAGTAGCTAAGAAATTCGATTTGAAAATTGTTTCTATTGAAGATTTAGTAGCTTATAGAATGGAGCATGATTCTTTGGTTGAGAAAAAAGAAGATTTCACCATTCAAACACGTTTTGGAGAGTTCAGATTGCGTGCTTACCAACAAACTACTAACAATCAAATTCATATTGCTTTAACCAAAGGAACTTGGAACAAAGATGAAGCTATAATTACACGTGTTAATTCTACTTTAGTAAATAATGATATTTTAGGTACGTTAACTAACGATGCTGATAAGAAGTTAGATCGAATGTTTAAAGTTATTAATGAAGATGGTAAAGGTGCTATATTATTTATTAATCAGCAAAACCAATCTTTAAACTTATTAAATAGACTTACAAAATTAAAGGAAAAACAGAGTAACGGAGAAGTTAAAGCGCCTAGAATTGCATTAGATAACAAGGATTTTGGTATTGGTGCTCAAATATTACACGATCTTAATGTTCATAAATTACGTTTAGTTTCTAATTCAAAACAAGAAAAACGTGTGGGTATGATTGGTTATGGTTTAGAAATTGTAGAATATGTGAATTTCTAAATAGCTCTAAAAATAACTTTATTAAAAAAGGGAAACCAATTATTGGCTTCCCTTTTATTAGTTAAATGGAATCAAAACCTATAATGATTATATAAATTTTGATTTAACAATATCATATTCAGTTACAATTTCTTCGATAACTTCTCTAGCGGATTTAATCTCGTGTATTAATCCAGCTATTTGACCAATCTCTAGCTCTCCTTCCTCTAAATCTCCTTCGAACATACCTCGTTTTGCTCTTGCTCTACCTAATAATTTCTTAATATCTTCTAATGAAGGGTTATGTTTATATAATTCTTGTACATCATTAAAAAACTTATTTTTAACTAAACGCACTGGAGCTAACTCTTTTAATGTTAGTTGTGTATCTCCATCTTTAACCGAAACTATCGTATCTTTAAAATTATCGTGTGCAGATGACTCCTTAGTTGCAGCAAATCTACTTCCAATCTGTACACCATTAGCGCCTAGTACCATTGCTGCTAGCATTCCTCTTCCCGATCCTATTCCGCCAGCAGCTATTACCGGTATGTTAACCTGTTCTTTAACCATAGGAATTAATGTAAATGTAGTAGTTTCCTCTCTCCCATTATGTCCTCCTGCTTCAAAACCTTCACAAACAACAGCATCAACACCCGCAACCTCTGCTTTTAAAGCAAATTTAACCGAGCTAACTACATGAACCACAGTGATTCCTTTTTCTTTAAGAAAAGAAGTCCATGTTTTTGGATTTCCTGCTGAAGTAAAAACAATTTTTACACCTTCTTCTACAATAATATCCATAATTTGTTCAATATCTGGATACAACATAGGTACATTAACTCCAAAAGGTTTGTCTGTTGCTTTTTTACACTTTTGAATATGTTCTCTTAATACATTTGGATACATTGATCCTGCACCAATTAAACCTAATCCTCCCGCATTAGATACAGCAGAAGCTAACTTCCACCCAGAAACCCATATCATTCCTCCTTGAACAATTGGGTATTGAATATTAAATAGTTTGGTTATGGTATCTGTCAAAATTGAAATTATTTTATATTACTTTTTATTCTTTTAATATTTCTAAACTAAAAAGTTTAAAAATATAAATTGAAACCTACTTAAGAAATTACACCAGAGCCTAATAATTCTTCATTTAAGTACCATGCTACAAATTGTCCTTCTTGAATTGCTGATTGAGATTTTTCGAATTCAACAAACAATCCATTTTCCACTTTATGTAATGTTGCCTTTTCTAAGGTCTGTCGGTATCTAATTCTTGCCTCAACTTCCATCGTTTCGTCTGTTTTTAGCGCCAAATCTTCTCGTACCCAATGTAATTCTTCGTTAGACACGAATAATACGTTACGATATAATCCTCTATGCTGTTTTCCTTCTCCTGTATAAATAATATTTTCATCAACGTCAGTTTCTATTACGAAAAGAGGTTCTTTTGTTCCACCAACTGCTAATCCTTTACGTTGACCTTTGGTAAAATAATGGGCTCCTTGATGTTTACCCACAACTTTACCACTCTCTTTGGCATATTCAAACTTTGTGGAGCGATGAATTAATTCAGCTTCTTTATTTTCAAAATTAGGTGTTGATTTGAGATACTCTGGGAATTCATTTGGAATTTGTACGATAACACCTTCTTTTGGCTGTAATTTTTGCTGTAAGAAATCTGGTAATCTCACTTTTCCTATAAAACATAATCCTTGAGAATCTTTCTTATCAGCTGTAATTAAATCCGCCTCTTTAGCTATTGCTCTTACTTCTGGTTTTGTTAATTC
>JAHDDQ010000007.1:0-44835 GCA_020629275.1 Tenacibaculum sp.
ATGATACCTCATTCGATATTCCACTCCAACTTTGAATCGTAGATAATGGAGTTTGCTCATAAGAAAGTAATTCTCCTAATCTTACTCTAACTTCACTAATATATTCTGATACATTTCCTTTTAAATCAACTATAAACGGTAAGGTATTGATAAATAATCCTAACGAATCCGCCGCTCCTAAAGATCCTTGCAATCGTCCTGAAAATAATGACCCGAAAATAGCGTAATCTTTATTACTACATTTTCCTACCACAAGTCCATATGCCGCATGAAATAATACTGCTGGACTAATCCCTAAGTCAACACTAAGTTTTCGAAGTTCTTTACTGAGGTCTTCCGATAAAACTACATGCGATTCTTTAATCTCACTTCCATTTCCGCGAATGTCTGATAATTCAAATGGATACGTTGGCTCGTCAATCGCTTCAAATAACCCTTTAAAATAAGATGAACTATCATTTAAAGATTGTTGGTGTAACGTGTGACCAATAAATTCTCTATATAAGACAGGAGTTGGAAGATTCTCTTCTTTTCCTGATAGATGTGTAGTTATCTCAGTAATAATCATCTTCAAGCCTGCATGATCAGAAACCAAATGATGTATAAATAACATCAAATAATAATAATCATTTTCTGTATCATTAACTAGCTTTAATTCTAATAGTGGTGCTTTTGAAACATCAATCCATTGTTTACTAGAAGCTATTAATTGTTTTAATTCAGATAAAATATCTTCAGAACTATCTTCTATATTTAGTTCTTCTACTGATAATGGAGCTTCTTTAAGTACCACTTGAATAGGTTGTGGTAATCCTTCGCTTAAAATACTTGTACGTAATACATCGTGACGATTTACTACAAACTGAAGTGCTTCTATAAAAGATGCTCTTCTTTCTTTATTTGTGAACGATAATAAAGCGGGTAGAATATAGAGATCTCCTTGATCTTGATCACTCATTAAGTGATGAAAATAAATTCCTTCCTGTAAAGGTGATAACGGATAAATATCTTGAATATTTAAAGCAGCTCCAGGAACAGACTCCACAACTTTATCTATATCTTCTTGTTCAAAATTTACTAAAGGTACCATTGATGGAACTATACGGTTTGTTCCTGCCACTATTCCGTTTGCTGGTACTTGATACGTTAATTCTAATGAAGATACTTTCTTACTTAGAGCAATTATAGTTGCTTTTGAAAAAATATCTTTTACTGTTATGTGAAAACCTATTTTTTGTAAACGAGTAATTAATTGAACTACTAATAGAGAGTGTCCTCCTAATTCAAAAAAATCATCGTATATCCCTATATTTTCTACACCTAATAATTCTTCCCAAATATGAACTAACTTTTCCTCTGTTTCATTTCTTGGAGCTACGTATTCCTTACTCGATAGCATCGAATTATCGGGTTCTGGTAAGGCTTTTCTATCTAATTTACCATTACTTGTTAATGGCATTTCCTCTAGTTCAACCCATATTGTAGGAATCATATAATCGGGTAAACTCTCTCTTAATTCTTCCTGTAATTCTTGTTTGTTTAAATCTCCTTCAACAACTACATACCCCACCAAACGCTTGTTAGCATTTTTATCTTCTTTTGCTAATACACAAGATTGAATGATATTTACTAAGTTGGACAACGTACTTTCTATTTCGCCTAGCTCAATTCGGTTTCCACGAATTTTAACCTGATTGTCTTTTCTACCAATAAACTCAATATTTCCGTCTGGTAGCCAACGAGCTAAATCACCAGTTTTATATATTCTTCCTTTCTTTTTAAAAGGATTTGTAATAAACTTTTCTTTTGTTAGTTCTTCTCTATTTAAGTATCCTTTAGTTACACCATTCCCTCCTATACATAATTCTCCTATAACATCAGATGGTAATAGTTCATTACGATCATTTAAAATATAAACCTCGGTATTTGGTACTGGCTTTCCTATTGACACCTCATCATTTATTTCAATTTTAGCTATAGTCGCCCATACTGTACATTCAGTTGGACCATATTCATTAAATAAAGGAACGTTTTCATATTTTTTGTAATGCCTTGCTACTAATTGCTTAGGTAATGCTTCTCCTCCTACAATAACTCTTTTGAAATTAGTATACTCTAAAACTTCTTCTTCTAATAAATGATTGTAATATGAACTAGAACATATGATAATGTCTAAATCCATTCCTTTTATTATTGATTTCATTTGTGAAGAATCTTTGATAGATTCATCCGTAGGTACAATAATTTTTCCTCCTGTAGTTAAGGTGCCAAAAATAAGAGCAACTGAAGGGTCAAAAACAAATGATGGTAAAAAAAGTACACTCTCTACTTTTCCATAATAGTTTTCTCTAGAGTTGCACAGAGATGATAAATTTGCGTGCGTTACAGTAACTCCTTTAGGATTTCCTGTACTTCCTGAGGTGTATATTACATAAGCTAAATCTTCGGTAGTTGCAATATTGTGTAAACTACTTTTAGCATACTTTTTAATTGTTTCCCACTCTTTATCTAATGCGATAATGTTTTCCTGTGTTCCTAAAATTTCACAACTATTTGTACTACTTAATATAAATTTAGTTCTTGTGTCTTCGAGTATGAAATCAATACGATCTTTTGGGTAATTAGGATCTATAGGCACATAAGCTCCTCCAGATTTTAAACTTCCTAAAATACCAATCAACATTTCTAGACTACGCTCTATACAAATACCTATAAAGGTATTTGGCTTTACTCCTTGCTTTTGTAAATAATGAGCTAGTTGATTCGAACGCTCATCTAGTTCTTTATATGTTAATCCTTGTCCTTCGTAAACTACAGCTAAGGCTTCTGGTGTTTTTTGAACTTGTTTATCAAATAAATCTAAAACCGTAATATCTAAAACATCTTCAGATGCTTTAGTATTCAAGACTTCTAATAGTTGTTTTTCTTCTTCCGCTGGAAGAATTGAAATCTCTTTTAATGGCTTTTCTAAGCTTACTTCGAATTGTCTTAAAATGTATAGGAATCTTTCAACAAATAATTCTATTTCATATTCATCGAAATAATCTTGTAAAAAATCTATATTTAATTCCAAAGGATAATCTTCACCATAGTCGCACCAACGAATTGATAACGGTGCTTCTAAATCTACGATAGTAGACATATGTTTTATTGCTATATGAAGACCAGATGATAATGATTTTGGAAAAGGAAAAGGTTCATAGTTTACAACGATATCAAAAACTTGCTTTCTATGTTGCGATAATAGCTTTAAAGATCTGTTTAAATGTGTAATAGGATATTGCCTATGCCGATAATCATTACGTTGTATTTGTTTGATTTCAGTTATAAAATCAGTTAAAAGCTTGTCTGGATTATATTCTCCTTTAAAAGGAAAAACACTAGAGAACATTCCTAACGCTTTTCGTTCTTGTCTACTTCCTCTATTGTGTACAGGTACGCCAAAACTAAAAGATGTTTGATCTGTAGTTTTTCCAAAATATAATAATAACGCAGCTAATGTAAATTGAGATAAATTTGCCTTTGTATCTTCCGATAAACGACCAAATAATTCTCTGTCTGTTTTAGAAATAAGTACAGAATATCTGCAACCTCCTTCTAAACCTTCTTGTTTTTTCTTGTAATTAATTACTGATTCAGGAATACTACTGTATTTCTCTTTCCAGTAACTTGCATCTTTAACGTACTGTTTAGATTCTAAATATTCATTGCTTTTTTTAGCTAGGTCAGCATATGGCGGATAGGTAATAACCTCATCACTATTCTTTTGTCTTCTATCATATTCGTCTATAACATGACTAACTACTATAGCAGAACCAAAACCATCGTATACTAAATGATGACTACATAAAACCCACCAATGCACATCTTCTGCTACTTTTATAAGTGTATAATTAAATAAGATTCCTTCATTAAAATCGAAAGCAGTATCCATTCTTTTTTGTGCCCATTCTTTGGCACTCTTATATGGATTTGGCTCTTGAGAGAAATCTAATTCATCTACAACTATCTCTAATGGGTTTTCACTCAAGGAAAATAAAGGTTCAATCCCTAAAAAATCATATTTGAAATTAAATGTATCAAATACTGACGGTAACCCACTTAATACGTTCTTAAATAGAATTGTATCTAAATCACCTGTAAGAACAATATAACCTCCAATATTATATACTGGACTTTGGGGATTTATTATTTGACTGTAATAAACCTCCAATTGAGCTAAATGCAATTTCTCTTTTAAATTCATCTTATAGTTTGGTTTTTTATTTTGGGGATCTCCTTTTAAATACGAATGAATAGATAAAACAATTTATTCTGATTTTTTCGTAACAATAGCAGTTTACAGCTTGTAAAACAGTGTTTTTGCAAACCACCTATTTAATTTTAGATAGAAATGGTAAAGTGAACGTTTTTATTCAATCCATTTTTATAGTCAGTACGCTGACGATTATACAAACGTACATCCTGAACCGAATCTCAATATGAAAAAGATGACTTCTGTTCAGGATATAATAACTATTCTACTATGAATGAAAGTTTGTGTGATTTTACAAATTAATTTTTCATATTGTAGCTGTAAAATACTTTTTAGAAACTAGGAATACCTAATGCAACTTCCTCTTGCATTTTACCATAATTAAACTTAATCAAACGATCGCAAAATTGATAATATGCATCATCATGTGTTATTGCTATTACGGTTTTTCCTTTGTTTTTTAGGGCAGGGATAATATTCTTGTAGAAATATTTTCTGAATTCAGGGTCTTGTTCTGCAGCCCATTCATCAAAAATAAATATGTCTTTATCTTCCATTAATGCATATATCAATGCCAACCTTTTCTTTTGTCCACTTGATAAATGCTGAAATATTTTATTTTCTTCTTCATTTTGTCTGATAACTTTTTCAAGTGCCATTTCTTTCAGCAATTCATCTAACTGTTCATTTGATGCACTTAAATCGAAACCATCGTAATTTTCTGTGAATAGATAATTATTAGAGAAAATACACGATAATTTATCTCTATAATGTGATCTATTATCGTTTGTAATTACAGTATCATTAAAGATTATTTCTCCAGATTTCTGAATACATAGCCCTGATAAGATATTTATGAATGTACTTTTTCCACTACCATTACCACCATATATAAATATTACTTCTCCTTTTTCAATTTCTATATTAACCGGTTGTAGTACAAAAGTTACTTCTTCTTCTTTTTCGTCTAAATATTCATACGTAACATCTTTAATTTTAAGCTTTTCAAAACCTCCTAAATTATTCTTCGAAGAAATTTTGATATTCTCATAATTGAATTTGCTTGTTGTTATTTCGTTAAGATTATTTATCCTAGAAATAGAAACATTAAAAGCTATAATATTTGGAATAGCTCCAACTAAAATAGCGATAGGTCCCATTAAAAATAAAACAGCTAATATAAATCCTCCAATTACTTCTTGATTAATACCGAAGAATGCAGGTAAAACAAAAAGAATTACACCAATAATTAAGTTAAAAGAAAACTCTCCTGTTAATTCATTTCCTAAAGAAGCTCTTTCAGATTTGATCATCAATTTAACTGCTTTTTCTCTATTCTTTTTTATAAAATCAAAAAATATTGAATTACTTCTTTTAGAACTCATTTTAATTTTATTGAACCCATGTAAAAAATCATTATAATTACGCATAAATGAGTCATCAAGATCTCTTTCTTCATCCATACTCTTTTCAATAATTGAACTACGGAATACATAAATAACACATAAAACAACCACTAGTCCTATTATCATAAATGCTCCTAAAGGATACAAATAAAACATGTAACCAATGGTAACAATTATCATTACAACTGCATTTATAAGAGAGATAAAAGTCTCAGGAACTTCTTCTAACGTACTAATATCTTCCATTGCTGTTCTTACTTTCTCTTCTCCTAAGCGTAAATAAGATTCGTAATCTGACAATCTAATTCTATTAATAATTCTTAGCATCAAATCCTTTCCAAATGTAAGTGTTACTTTTATTAAATATCTTTTAAAGAAATAAGTAAAGAAAAAAGAAGTTACTATAAAGAATAAAAATACCTGCCAATCGTGACCTCCTAAAATTGGCAATGGTGCTCCTGCTATTTTATTATTTATTATTGCCAATAAAGCTGCAGACCATAAACTATGCATCAATGTAAATAATGCTAGCATTGGTAAAGCTAATTTAAATTTAAAGAAGCTGAATAAAGTTAATTTTTCCAATTTTTTGTTTGATTTTAGTTATGAAAATTATTTAGTTTGATAATAGAAATCACGAAACGCATTTTATTTTAATGAACTACTGTTTTGATTCCTATTGCAGCATTGTAGATTTTATTTGCTATCGTTTTAGAGTTGTTAAATATGAAGAAATGATCTCCCTTCAATAAATCAAATGTACACGGTGAGTTCGTCTCGTTTTTCCATGCTTTCATGCTTTCTAAAGGTGTTTTATCGTCTTCTTCTTTTCCTATTTCCTCTTCACCCATACATATATGTATCGGAATTGAAAATTGTTTTTCTGCTTCTTGAAACTTATATTCTTCAACAGCCTGAAAATCTGACCTTAGTATAGGGTAATACATATCTAACAAATCTTTGTGCTCGAAAATATCACTTGGCAGACCTCCTATTTTATTTATTTCCTCCCAAAATTCATCCTTGGGTAAAGTAGATCTTTTCTTACTACATCTTTCATATCCTGGAGCACCTCTACCTGTGAAAAAAAGACATGATGGTTGTTTTAAGTCTTTTTCTATAATTTTTTTAGTCAGTTCATACCCTAATAAAGTACCTAAACTATGTCCATAAATAATGTAGTCACCTCCTTTTGTTATATGTGGTATTATTTTCTGTAGAAGATCAGCTACCATATCATTAACGTCTGTTAGTAAATCTTCTTTAAATCGACTACCTCTTCCAGGAAGTTCTAGTGTTATCCACTCAACTTTTTTTGATATATGTTTTTCAATGTCATTAAAACTGAATCGATTTCCTCCAGCAAATGGGAGTGCTATTATTCTTATCTTATTCATTGATAAATATTTTTGTGAAAAATTAAATTTTAAGATATTTCTATTAAACACTTTCAGTATTCGAAACATTGAAAAGATGAATACTTCTTAACAATTTTGTATTTACTGAATTTGAAATGAAGTTTTTTCTAGAATTTATCTTTTTTCATAATTATACAGCTTTACAACTATATAAAGTAGTGTACTATTTGTGTGAGACTATTATTAATTTAATGGTAAAAATTAGATTTTTGTTATTCTGTAGCTTAATTAAGTTATCTTTTAATTGAAAAAAACACGCGTATTCTTAACTATCTAGACGATAGTGTGTAATGAAAATAATAAAATAACTTGAAAAATGGATATAGCTTGCGCTACGGTTAGCCACAAATCTCCTCTACATTAAGATATTATTTGTAAAGAAGTCCTAAAAACGGGAGCAATGTAGCATAATTATTTTATAAAATCTACCATGAAATGTAAATAATTGGTTAAATCAAAATAATATAATTATTAAACACAAAGTCTTTATTTGTTTTTTTTAATTATAAAAACATATCCTAAAGTAGGATTAATCAGAATATTAAAATCTAATAATTCGAAAATGCTTTTATCAACTGAAATTTTTTTAAAAAAAATTTCAAGCAGTTAACAAAACCGTCTTGTAAGTTAAGTAATAAAAGTTTTTCAAACAAAAAAAAATGAAATTATCATATGGTATACTTACAATTAATAAAAAAAGCTATTTTATTTTAAACTTTTATCTCCTTGATTAGGGTTATAAACATAATTGAATGTGTAATATCTTGAATCTCCTGAGTTATCTAGATCTTTATAATAACTCAAGATCTCCATTTTTACGTAATGCCCTTCAATAGTTTTTATTACGATTACTTTACCAGCAATTCTACTTACTAAATTTGTCTGTCTGTTATATGTATACCATCCATTTCCACTTCCGTGTGGTAATGCATATACAGCGTTTGCATCTTGTTTAAACTCACTATCAGCTGGTGCTTCTACAATATCTCCAAAAGTTCCAGTTTGTAATACTAAAGATGCGTTTCCTGTTCTAGCTGGTTCGTCAGTTAAACCTATCATCTCACCCCCATTTACCAAAATTCTCGTTCCTCTAAATGCTATATCCCAATTATCTCCAGTAACTTTGCTTCCAGTCTTAAAGTTAAATTTAGCAAACTCACCAGACGTAGCAGGCGGATTTGCAGTAAAATCAGTTGTCTGCGGTGCGTGGAAATTTTCTGTTTTTTTAGACTCCACTGGTTCTGAAATTGGATCATTATTTTTACTACATGATACCATAGTAATGGTAATTAATGCGACTATTAAAATTAATTTTGAACTTCTCATTTTTTTAAAATTTAACCTATTTATTTATTTTTATATTAAAAGTTGAATCGAAATCTTGTATAAAAGTTCCTTCCCAATAATAAAACTGCATCATTGTTTGGAAAAGCTTCTCTGTTTGTTAAGCCTTTTTCATTGAAAAGGTTATCTACTCCAAACTGCATATTCATGACATTAAAAAAAGTTTTTTCTACAGCTACATTTATTTGTGTATTAGAAGCTACAAAGTCATCATATGTGTCTACAATATTTTGACTGTTATTAGTGTCAAACAAGGCATATTTACTTCGAAAAATTGCTCTTACATTTGCTGAAAAATCATACTCTATATTTTGATAAAATAATTTTGCATTAGCAGTATGCTTAGACCTATTAGGTAATCCGAAATAATCGGATATTTTTAAAACTTCGGAGGGTGAGGAACTCGTTCTAGCGAAAAATACTGTACCTGATTTAATTTTATTTATTTCTTCTTTATCTTTTGCTTCTAAATATTGATACCCCAAAATGAGTCTAAAATTATTAGAGAGCTTATAATTAACATCTAATTCTATACCTTGTGTAAAAACTTCATCTCTATTTTCGTAATAAAAAACCGAAGTTCCTGCATTTAATCCAGGCAAGCCTCCTTGTAAAGCAACTGTATTAATTAAATCACTAATATCATTTCTAAATCCATTAATGTTTATCTTGAAATTTGAAGTAGGCTTTAATTCAAATCCAAAATTATAACCGATAGAATTTTCAGGCTTTAAGTCTTTATCAAGTATGTTAACGTTAGGCTCATTACCATACAACTCATGTAAAGTTCTAACGCCTAAAACTATATAACCACCTGCGCTATTATTGAAATTAAAAAATAATTGTCTAAAATCTGGTGCTTTGAATCCATATCCTATAGAGCCTTTTGCTTTTAACCAATCATTAATTTTGTAACTCATTGAAATTTTAGGACTAAATGCGGACTCATATTTATTATGGTTATCTAACCTTGTTCCAATAATCAAATTCATTTTTTTGATTGGATAAAAATCATATTGAGCAAAAACGTACTTGGCATTAAAAGTTTCTTTTTTATCAAAAAAAGTCCTATCCAAAGCATCAAAATTAATTCCAAACCCAGTATTTAAAGTGCTATTTTTAAAGGTTGTAATCAATCTAACTTCAGGTCTTATTAAACTTTGATTAAATAGAGAAGTACTTCCATTAAATTGACTTTCAGCTTGAAACCTTGTTGTATAAAATGTGTAGTTTATCCTCCACTTATCATTAATAGAATGTCTAAATTCAACATTAGAATTCCAGTCTTTTTGAGTATTAACTTCAGCTTGTTTTTCATAAAAATATCGCTGAGAAACCAATAAATTTAGATAATCAGAAAAGTCATACGTTAACTTCAGGTTCCCCGTGTAATTCTGATGTTTTTCTGTAGTTTTAAATGGAGTTTCAGGGCTTAAATCGAAGCCACCACTTGAATTCAAATTGACACCAGCTACAATACCAAGTTTTTCCTTTTTATATAAGAAATTAGTGTTAATATCTAATTCATTTCTTGAACCACTTCTAATAAAGTAACTGATATCACCCTTTATTCTATCATGTTTTGGGTTTTCTGTAATAATATTAATTACTCCACCTAAAGCCTCAGAGCCATACAAGGATGATGATGGACCTTTAAAAATTTCTATTTGCTTGATATTGTTAACTGTAATTCTATTTAAATCTAAACTCCCCGAGTTTCTACCTACTAAAGGCACTCCATCAATCATTATCATTGTATATTCTGCTGATAAACCTTGTAGTTGAACACCAGTAAATCCACTTTGATCTGTAACGAAATTAATTCCTGTTTGCTCTAGCAGAATATCTTTTAATCTTGTTGTTCCCGTATTTCGAATTTGTCTTTTTGAAATTAGAGTAACAGGCATTGGTATAGAAGATAATTGTCTAGCAGTCCTAGTAGCTGAAATTACTACCTCATCTAATGTATTCTCTTTTATAGAATCTTTTTTTACATTTTTTTCTTGACCGACTACAACTACGTAAAAAAACACGAGGATGACAAAAACCTTATTTATAACCATTCTTAATAATTTCCAGCAAATATATGTTCTTATTTTTATTAGATCTAAATAAATTTTATATTTTTGTTGAAATTATCTACTAGCTCAATTAAATGAACAAAAAATGAAAAGACTACTATTTATAAGTTTAATACACGTTGCTACCATATCTATATACGGTCAGAGTAAAAAAACAAAAGATAAAAATGCGATTAAAGAGATGTGTGGTTGCTTTGAAGTAACTTTTAATTTCGCAGAAACTTTTAACTACAGTAAGGACACTACCTATAAACCTTCAAAAATTAAGGTCAGTAAAGGATTGGAATGGGCAGGTTTAATAGAAGATAGTAGAAATAAAATCTCAATCCAACATATTTTACAAGTGGGGAATCCTACAAAACCAATGATTGTAAAACATTGGAGACAAGATTGGTTATACCAAAATAAGATTTTTTACACGTATAACGGTGATAATAATTGGATTTTTGAACAAAAAAGCAAGAAAAATGTAAAAAAACAGTGGACTCAAAAAGTATATCAAGTAGATGATAGTCCACGTTATGAAGGATCTGGAACTTGGGTACATGTGGATGGAAAAAGTTATTGGGAAAATACTACTACAGCACCTCTGCCAAGAAGAGAATATACCAAAAGAAGTGACTATAATATTACTTTAAGAGGTAATAGACAAGAAATAACCGATTATGGCTGGGTACACGACCAAAACAATAGCAAAATACTTCGTGAAACAGGAAAAGAAGATGTTATTATAGCTAAAGAAAAAGGCTATAATACTTATAAAAAAGTACCTGATAACAGATGTAAGGCAGCAAGTGACTGGTGGTTTTCTCACAAAAATAAATGGCAATTAGTTAGAAATAAATGGGATGAAATTTATGGAAGAAATACGAATTTAACTTTAAGAACAAAAGTTGACAATAAACCTCTGTACAAACATTTATTTTCTGATAAGATTACTGAAAAAAACAAAATGAATCAGATAATAGAATCTTTTGTTAAAAAATAGAACTATGAAAAAATTAATTCTTCTTTTTTTTATTTTCCTAGGGTTATCATTATCTGCTCAGGATGGTAATATTTTCCATAATCGTGATTTCTGGAGCCTCAATCCTTCTATAAAAGTTATAGAAAAAAACATAACTTTAGGTAACGACATTAATGCCCTAAATAGTAGTGCTTTTGATGGAGTTACCTACGCATTATTAGAGAAAGTGAATAATCACACCATAAAATATTTATTATCCAAAAAAGGAAACGGAGTAAATAAATTAACTCACGATGGAAGAACTTATATTTTTTGGGCTGCATATAAAAATAATTTGGAAATGATGAAATACTTAGTTTCTCAAGGTGCTAAAACTGATATTGTAGATAGTCATGGATATTCTATTTTAAATTTTGCGGCTGCAACTGGTCAGACTAACACCAAGTTATATGATTACTTATTTCATATTAACGCAGATATTACAGTTGAAAAAAATCATGATGGAGCAAATGCCTTATTACTAATTGCTCCTCATTTAGAAAACTACAGCTTAATAAATTATTTTTTAACTAAAGGAGCTTCTTTAAATGATAAAGATGGAAATGGTAATGGAATCTTTGAATATGCAGCTAAAGGAGGAAATACCAGTTTTTTAAAGATCTTAATTGATAACGGTGTAGAAAAAAGTATAAATGCAATGATTTTTGCGAGCCAGGGTTTACGGAGAAAGAAAAACACATTAGAAACCTATACATTTTTAGAAAAGTTGGGTGTAAAAGTAAATGCAATTGATAAAAATGGAAGAAATCCTTTACATGCCATTGCATATAGTAATAAAGATTTAGCTATTTATAAGTACTTCTTATCTAAAGGAGTTTCCGTGAATTTACAGGACAAAGAAGGTCGCACGCCTTTTATGAATGCTGCCAACAACAATGATTTAGAAGTTCTCAAATTACTTGTAAAAGAAGTAAAAAACATTAACTTAAAAGATAAAAACGGACGTACTGCGTTAACAATGGCAGTGAACAGAAATAATATAAATGTCATTAAATTTCTTTTAAAAAAAGGTGCTGATATCAACACAATAGACAACAATAATAATACACTTTCGTATTATTTAATCAATAATTTCAAAAAAGGTAAAGAAGAGGTTTTTGAAGACAAGTTAAAAATTTTAGAAAACCAAAACTTAGTAATAAACAAACTTCAAAATAAAGGAAATACATTATTACATATAGCTGTGAAAAAAAATAACTTAACCCTTTTAAGAAGACTGGCTAAATTTAATATTGATGTAAATATTAAAAACGAAGCAGGTTTGTCAGCCCTTCAAATAGCAGCGATGAGATCTAGAGATGATAAAATCATAAAGTACTTATTAAGTATTGGTGCAAATAAAAATATAAAAACAGATTTTAACGAAACTGTATACGATTTGGCTTCAGAAAATGAATTACTAAAAAAACAAAATATCAACATTACATTTCTAAAATAAAATGATAAAATTTAAAAAAAGAAAACTAACTCGTATTATTCCATTTCTATTTTGGATAGCATTAATATTATTTAGCTTTAAGAAACCTACAGAAACTTCTTCTTATAAATGTATGATTCAAATGAAAAACTACACAGGAGAAGGTGCTTATGTAGTTATTTCTCTTTTAAATCCGAAAGGAGAATACGAAGAAACTTTATACGTTCAAGGAGATGATGAAGAATGGTATTTTGACATAACAGAATGGTGGGATTTTCAAGGAAAAAAAAGAGCAAATATTGATGCTATTACTGGAGCAACTATTAGTGGTGGAGAACGTAAAATCAGCATTATTAAAATAAATGACAGTAAATTAGATAACGGTTATAAAATTCGTTTTGAAACTGCTGTCGAAGATCAAGAATATTATAAAAATGATGTTGAATTTGAGCTAACTTCGCAAAACATGAAATCTAAAATTGAAGGAAAGGGTTTTATTCGCTACATAAGAACAATGCCACAGTAAAAACATTTAAATGACAATTTCTATATGGAGGTGTAGCCATTTAACATTAGCAATATTTTCTGCTTTATTTATTTTAACCACCTCACTAACAGGTGTAATTCTTACTTTTGAACCTATTACAAAAAAGTTGAGTTTACCTTCAACACCAAGTATAAATACAATTTCAATTGCAGAAACAATTACTGTTCTACATAAAAAACATCAAGATATTATTACTATTGAAGTTGATGAGAACAATTTTGTTTTAGCTAAAGTAATTACAAAAAAAGGAAAAAGTGAACGGTTTTATATAAATCCAAAAACAGGAGAAAAAATTGGAAATTTAATTCCTAAACATCCCTTGTTCGAATTTGTTACTAATTTACATCGCTCTTTATTCTTAAAATCTACAGGAAGATTTATAATTGGTTTTGTTTCATTTTTACTCTTCTTAATAGCTATTACAGGATTAATTTTAATTGCGAAGAGGCAGGGAGGTTTTCACAAGATTTTTTCTAAAGTTATCAAAGAAAATTTCAATCAGTATTACCATGTTACCCTTAGCAGATACTTTTTAATTCCCATTTTAATCATAACGTTAACGGGTGTATATTTATCTTTAATCAAATTCTCTTTACTTCCTAAATCCGATAATTCGCATCAAAAACTAGAAGTCAACAAAACCCACTCTACTCTTAAACCTACTGATTTTGAATTTTTCAAGCGCACAAAATTAAAGCATGTAAAAAAAATAGAATTTCCTTTTTCTTCAGATAATGAAGATTATTTCTTTATTAAAACGATTAATAAAGAGTTGTCAATTCATCAATTCAATGGACAAATAATTAGTTATAAGGAAGAACCCATAACTACTATAGGATCTTATTATAGTTTAATTTTACATACAGGACGAGGCTCTATTATTTGGTCTATCATCTTAATGTTAGCTTGCTTTGCTATCTTATTCTTTATTTTTTCTGGATTTTATATGACTCTAAAAAGAAGGAGAAAAGTAACCCCTACTATTAATGAAAATGAAAAAGACGAAACTGAATTTATAATTCTAGTAGGGTCTGAAACTGGAAGTACATTTCGTTTTGCTAATGCATTTAAAATGGCATTGATTAAAGCTAAAAAAAGTGTGTTTTTAACCGAATTGAATAATTATAATAGCTATAAAAAAGCAAAACATATCATCATATTTACAGCAACTTATGGAGATGGTGAAGCACCTGAAAACGCTAATATTTTTCTTAAATTATTAAATAAAATTGAACCAATAAACGATATAAATTATTCTATTTTAGGATTTGGCTCTAAGGAATACCCTGCTTTTTGCAAGTACGCCATTTTAGTAGATGAAAAGCTACAAACTCATCAAAAATTTAAAGCTACTATTCCTCTATTTAAAATCGATAATCAAGATATTAAATCTTTTAACACTTGGGTAAATAGATGGAGTTTAAGTAATACTATCCCTCTAAAAATCGACGGGAATTATTTTTTAGAAAATAATAAAAAAACAACTTTTGAAGTAGTAAAGGTTACTACATTAAACATTGATAATACATTTTTGATTGAATTAAAACCAAAAAGAAAAATAAGGTTTACTTCTGGCGATTTACTATCGATTATTCCAAAAAACGAAATTAGAAATCGTTTATATTCTATTGCGAAAATTGATAATAAAATATTATTAAGTGTAAAAAAACATGAGTTTGGAATTTGCTCAAACTATTTGTATAATCTTAAAAATAGTACTGAAATTATTGCTACAATTCAACCTAACAAAAACTTCTATTTACCAAAGAAAGCAAAAGATATTATCCTAATAGCAAACGGTACAGGAATTGCGCCTTTTTTAGGGATGGTTTCGAATAATAAGAAAAAAAATATTCATTTATTCTGGGGAGGAAGGACTAAAGAATCACTTGAAATTTATATCGATAAAATAAAAAAATCTTTGAGCAACAAATCTCTAGCCTCATTTAATCCTGTATTTTCTCAAGAGCAAAAGGAACGACAGTATGTTCAAGACATACTGAAAGATTATTCTGAGTTAATTATCAAGACTGTGAAGAATAAAGGGTGTATTTTAATTTGTGGTTCTTTAGTAATGCAAAAAGGAGTAGAAACAGTAATTGAATCAATTATTAAAAAAGAGTTTAACATGGCTGTTAAACAGCTAAAACAGAGTAATCAAATTAAAACAGATTGTTATTAAAATTAATTGTGTGTTAAAAATTCTAAAATTATATCAAATATATAAAATAAAGAATTATCTATTTGTAATCACTTTAAGACATATCATTTAAGTTTTAACAATATTCTTTTTCAACTTAATAGGAAACAGTTATTACTATTTAAAAAATATATTTATTGTATTGATGTTGTAAGACTTCTATTCCCATATTATTAAAAAGAAGGTATAATAGATTCTAAAAAAACTGCTTTAAATGTTGAAGAGAAAAATCTAAAAATAGTATTTGTTTTTTAATTTGATAGTAACTTAAGAATCTTAGAAATAACTGTTTTTGATAATTTAATTTTATTCAAAAAAAAAATCAAAGTTCAAACAACTTTGATTTTTTTTGCATTAAACTTCCAGACTTATTTAGCCTCTAGTATCAATATCACATTGATTTCAACTTTCCATACTATATCTTTTCTTTCTCTTTCGCGATTTTTATAAAAATCGTTTAGTACTACTAAAAAATCAGCTAATTTCTTTAGACTATCCGATGCTATAACTTCAAGATTACCCAATAAACCGTATTTTTTATCGTTGAATATATCTTTCTGTTATTTTAATTGTTATTCTTTTTTCTCTTTCAATTTAATTATTTCTAGTATAGCAATTCTCCCCTCTATTTATTTCCTAGCATTAATAATTCGTTGCATACAACTTCAGTAATGTATCTTTTTTCTCCCTCACTATTTTCATAATTTCTTGTTGTTAACTTTCCTTCAATCATTACTTCATTTCCTTTATCTAGATACATTTCAATAATTTCTGCAGTTTTATTCCATGCTACTACATTATGCCATTGCGTATCTGTTATTTTTTCTCCTTGCGCATTTTTATAGATTTCATTTGTTGCAAGAGAAAATTTCGCTAATTTCTTTCCAGAATCTAAAATTAAAATTTCTGGCTTGTTTCCTAAGTTACCAATCAACTGTACTTTGTTTTTAAGTGCGTTCATATTATTTATTTTATCGTTTAACAGTTAAGACTTGCCATTGATTAATGACACTGCAAAAGTGCAACAGGAATCAAACTTCTTTCGGTTGTAAAATAATTACTTTCGATTGTAAATGTTTGTAGTCGATTACATTCGGTTAAATTTTATATATTTGATAACTATGGAAAAAAGATATTGTTTAGAATGTTCTGAACCTTTAAAAGGAAGAGCTGATCAAAAATTTTGCGCTGATTATTGTAGAAATACATACAACAACAAAGTAGATAAAGACACAAAGAATCTTATTCGAAATATTAACAATCGATTAAGAAAAAATCATAAAATACTCTCAGCACTTAATGTATCAGGTAAAACAAAAGTTTCTCGTTCAAAACTTTACGATAAAGGATTCGATTTTCAATTATTTACTTCAATTTATACCACTAAAACAGGTAATACCTATTTTTATATTTATAATCAAGGTTATTTAGCTCTAGAAAATGAACTGTTTTTACTTATAAAGAAAGAGTTATAAATTATTTTAAAATTCTTAAATCTACATAATTCATCAAATGGATCTATTTATAATCTTAATACCAGTAATTGGTTTAATCTTTTTTCTAATCTTTTATTACAGCAAAAAACAAAGGATTATACGAAAACTTAAACGACTACCAAGTTCAAAGATTACTAGTCTCAAAACGAATGAATATGTAAAGCTAACTGGTAAAACATTACAATTAAAAGCACCTTTAATTGCTCCTTTTAGCAAACGAAATTGCATCTTTTATACTATTGTAATTGAAGAAGAAAAGGGAGATGATGATAGTTCTTCTTGGAGTACCGTTATTAAAGATGAAAAAATTCAACCTTTTTTAATTGAACAAAATGGGGATTACCTACTTATAAGTCCTGAAGATTCACCTAAGAATTATACAAGTTATTTAGTTGTCGATAGTAAAACCTCTTCAGGAATTTTTAATAATCCTTCTCCTAAATTTAAAGCACTATTAAATAAATATGCTGTAAAGAGTACCAATTTTTTAGGATTCAATAGGCAACTTCGTTATAAGGAAGGTATCGTTGAAATTGGTGAAGAAATCACTGTTGCTGGTGTTGTTAGATGGAAAACATTAAGCGAACCTATTAAAGGTTATTCTTATTCTAAAATTGCTACACTAGAAAGCACACAAGAGCAGGAATTAATTATAACAGATTTACCTAAAACTAAAGTGAATAAATCATAATATTGATATTACTTCCATGTGTTTCCTTTAAGTTTCATAGCTGCTTTTAAGACATCTTTCTGACTGATTTGACCAATTAACTTCCCTTTTTCAAGTATCGGAAATCTTCTTCGTTTAGAATCTAAAAACTTATTAGCAGCGTCGAAAATATTCATATTACCGTCTATAGTTTCCACATTTTTAGCCATGGCTTTTCCAACAGTATTATTTTTATCTATCGGCAAGTTATAATACCTACTTTCAGATATTTGTTTCATGCAATCTCCTTCGGAAATAATACCAACCAATTCATTTTTCCCATTAACTACTGGTCCACCTGATATTTTATTTTTTATTAAAATATCGATTACATCTTCAATAGGTTGATGTTCTTGAAATGTAATTAAGTTTTTTGTCATATAATCAGACACCAAAATTAATTCAGATGGCTTATTATTTGTCGTTGTTCTTTTACCTTGAAAGCTCTTAATCCCCATAATACCTGCATTTAATACTCATAAATATACTGATTTTTAATAACTTATATAAAATCTTTCCTTTTTATTTAATTTTCATATTTTTAGTTCAGAAAAAAGTTCCGAAATACTGGCGTTATTCCAAGGAATATTTGAAAATCTAAAAACTAACCAATAAAAGTTACCTCTTTACTAAGAATAAAGAGAACGATTAACCAATGACTACAAGCAACAAGATTACCGCGTTATTCATAATATTAGGTACCATTTACTGGAGTTTCTCTGCAATGATTCCTAGCTATAATTCAGGAAAAGAAGACAATAATCCTCAAGAGTTTTCAGTGAATAATGCACTATATCATTTAAAAAATATTACAAAAAATGAACATCATGTGGGTAGCGATGGACACAAAAGTGTTCAGAATTATTTAGTAAATGAATTACGAAAACTAGGATTAACTCCTGAAATTCAAACTAAAACTGGCCTCAACAAAAAATGGGCTACTGGAACTACCGCTGAGAATATAATTGCTAAAATAGAAGGAACTTCCGAAGGTAAATCGTTGTTACTGCTTACTCATTACGATAGTAATCCACACTCTTCTATTGGTGCTTCCGATGCTGGGTCTGGAGTTGTTACTATATTAGAAGGAGTTCGTGCTTTTCTAGCGAAAAATAAACGCCCAAAAAATGATATTATCATTTTATTATCAGATGCTGAAGAAGGTGGCTTACTTGGTGCTAAAGCTTTTGTTAAATATCATCCGCTTGCAAAAAATGTTGGTCTTGTATTAAACTTTGAAGCTCGTGGAAGTGGCGGACCAAGTTATATGTTAATGGAGACAAATGGAAAAAATAGCGTTTTAATTTCTGAGTTTCTAAAATCAAATCCGAGTTATCCTGCGGCAAACTCATTAATGTATAGTGTTTATAAGATGCTACCTAATGATACCGACTTAACCGTTTTTAGAGAGAATGCAAATATTAGTGGCTTTAACTTTGCTTTTATTGGAGACCATTTTGATTATCATACTGCGCAAGATACATACGAACGTGCCGATAGAAATTCATTAGTTCATCAAAAAGAATATTTAATGAAATCGTTAAGTTATTTCTCAGATGCTAACCTCAACAATTTGAATAGTGATGAAGATTTTGTTTATGTGAACTTTCCATTTATTGGTTTACTAACCTACTCATTTGACTTAATATTACCTTTAATTTGCTTAGCTATTGTTATACTAGTTTTCTTGATTTTAGTAGGTGTAAAGAAAAACAAACTAACTTTAACTGGTATTATAAAAGGAATGCTTCCTTTTAGCATTGCTCTTGTAGTTTGTGGCGCTATCACTTTAATTTTATGGAAGTTAATTTTAATAATACATCCTCAGTATAAGGACATGTTACATGGCTTTACGTATAATGGATATCAATACATAGCAGCATTTGTATTTTTGAATATTTGGATTATCTTCAAGATATATAGTTACTTTAGAAAGGAAACCTCTTCAAACTTGTTTATAGCTCCTATTTTATTTTGGCTAATCGTAAATATTCTAATTTTTCAATATTTAAAAGGTGCTAGCTTTTTTATTATTCCAGTTTTTATTGCATTATTAATTTTAGCTACTATTATTTTTGTTAATTCAAAAGCAAAATCAAAACCTGCTTTGTATGCTTTTTTATCTATACCTAGTCTTTATATATTTAGCCCTTTAGTTAAAATGTTCCCTGTTGGTTTAGGCTTAAAAAGCTTGGTTATTTCTGCTATTCTTATCGTTTTACTTTTAGGGATGTTAATCCCTATATTTCATAGAAGGAAAAAGAAAAACTCTTGGCAATTATTAGCTGGATTGGGGAGCATTTTATTTTTTGGAATAGCTACGTTTAATAGTGGATTTTCAGTAGACAAAAAACAACCTAACAGCCTTGTATACATTCAATATTCAGATACAAAAACAGCCTCTTGGGCAAGTTATAATAACAATTTAGATGCTTATACTAAGCAAGTCCTTAGTACTGAAATAGAAAATCAGGAAAATGAAGGAGCCGAAACACAGAGTAAGTATAATTCAACTTTCAAGCATTATAGTAAAGCTCCATTTAAAAACATTATCCCTGCCGATATTCTAATTGATTTAGATACAATAATCGGTAATAATAGAGAAATTTCTTTCACTATTCAATCTGAGCGAAAAATTAGCAAATACGAAATGTTATGCCCTAATAATAAAACTCAAATTAGTTTATTGACTCTTAATTCTGAAGCTTTATATGATAAAAATGCACTACTTAAAAAAGGTACTGTATTTACTTATTTTATGGGTAATTCCAATAAGAATTTAAAAGTTTCAATACGCTTTCCTAAAGAACAAAAAACCATCTTTATTCTCAACGAAATATCTAATGATTTACTAACTAATCCTAAATTTAACATAAAACCTAGAAGTGAAATTATGATGCCTATGCCTTTTGTTACTAACGATGCTATAATTTGTAATAGAACACTTAATTTTTAATACTTCTAATTATGTATCTTTGTACCCATGAAACTACCTTTCTTATTTATTAGTGGTCCTGAAATATTTGTAATACTAATTATTGTAGTATTAGTTTTTGGAACGGACAAAATTCCTGAGATTGCTAGAGGGCTTGGTAAAGGAATGCGTCAAGTAAAGGATGCCACTAATGATATTAAAAGAGAAATAAATAATAGTGCTAAAAACCAAGGCTTAGACACAGATATTGTAACAGATATTAACAAGCAAGTTAACGATGTTAAGGAAAATATTGATGATTTAACTGGGCCTATAAAAAGAAATTTATAGATCATTAATGAATTTCGATCATATTTTTTTTCTCAATTCTTATAATCATTTATTTTACCCTACTTATTGTTAAACCATCTCTTATAGGTAACAGTACTGTTTCTATTCTCTCGTCTTCACAAAGTAGTTTGTTGTAAGCAAGTAACATTCTTGTGTCTTCATCTTTTGGATCTAATGCTTCTGTAACCTTACCACTCCATAATACATTATCTGACAAAATAATACCTCCTGAATTCATTTTATCTATAACTTTATGAAAATAATTTGAGTAATTTGATTTGTCTGCATCAATAAAAACCAAATCAAATGTTTCAGTAATTGTAGGAATTATATCTAAAGCTTTCCCAACATATTGTTTGATATTGTTCGCATAAGGTGATTTTTGAAAATATTTAGTTTGCAACTCCTCTAATTCTTCATTTTTATCAATCGTATGCAACATACCTTCTTCTTGAAGTCCTTCTGCCATACACAATGCAGAATATCCTGTATAAGTTCCTATCTCTAAAATCGTTTTAGGGTTAATCAATTTAGTTATCATAGCTAAAACTCTACCTTGAAAAGTACCACTTAACATTCTAGGGTTTAAAACTTTTTGCCATGTTTCTTTAGTTAATTCTTTAAGTAGATCGGGCTCTTGTTGAGAATGAGCAACAACATAATCATCAATTTTTTCTGGTAAGAAGTGCATTAAACCTATTTTAAAATGTGATGACAAAAATATAAAAAACGGAATCCACATTAATGTAAATTCCGTTTCAATCTAACAAAAAATCAAAAAACGGTTGTAACAACCGAAAAGTTTATGAAGATAATTCCTTCATTTTTTGTTTTAACAACTCTTTGTCCATCTCACTCATACAAGGAGATTCTTTTTTACAGTCAAGTGCTTTTCCTTTAAACATGGATGTTAATTCTCTATTTTGCTTCGTATAAAGCGCACAGATTTTACATACTGCTATGTGTAAATTAAGCTTTAATTTTTCTAATAATGTAGCTTCGTTATACTGAGCCTTATTACAAATTTCATTAGCCTCTTGACAAGTAATTTTTAAAAATTTTAACATCTCTTACTTATTAAACCAATTTTTTTCCATGCAAGTTCTTAATTGAGTTCTTGCTCTATGGATGATTACCCAAAGGTTTGACGGAGTTATATCTAACTCCTTACAAATTTCTTCAGTTTCAAATTCTTGAATGGTCTTCATTCTAAAGACCATGGCATACTTTTCGGGGAGATTATCTATACAAATATCTATTTGACTTTTCAATTCATCATTCTCAATATTACGCTCTACCTCATTATTCCACGATTGTGGAACTCGTTCTTCAATCCAGCTACCTTCATTTTCACCATCTTCAAAAAAACTCATTCTAACTTCGGCTTGTCCTTTTTTAGAATTTATTTTTCTGTAATAGTCTATGATTTTTCGCTTCAAAATAGAAACTAACCAAGTTCGCTCGGTTGATTTACCTTCAAAATTCTTTGCTGATCTTAATCCTGCAAAAAAAGTTTCTTGCACTAAATCCTTTGCAACATCTGAACTGTTTACTCGTACAATAGCATAGTTAAACAGGTAATCTGAATAACTATCTATCCACTTATCAGGATCTAACAAATGCGTTTTATTATCTTTACTCACGCCTTAAATATACATTATTTTTTTACTTCACTAACATTACAAAATTCTCTTCTCCTCATATCTACTAAATAAATTATTTCCCATGATCCATTATTATTGAACAGTTGAAATGAATTAGCTCCACAATGACTAAACTTGGTATTTAGATAAAATTCGTAAGGCGTCCAAACTGATGCTAAATTACCATCCACCTCAATGGTGTAGGAAAGTAATTTTTCAAGATAAATGTCTGTTTTCTTCTTAGAAGCAATTCCTAAAAGTAATTTTTGTTTTGACTGATTTAGTAAGATCTTTTCACCTTCTTTATTCGTGTATGTAGTTTGAATTTTTACATCTCGGTGTAATGTTTTGCTTACGAGTGTTGAATCTCCGTTGTGTAAACCTTCAAAAAAAGTAGTGATAACAGTATTGATTGCTGCCTTTTCTTTATTTTTTTGTGCTCCTACAGGAATACAGAACATTGTTATAATCAACAACATAATATACTTATACATGCTATGCTTATTTTTCGTAAAATTACAAAAAAACAAGATGTTACATTCAAATTAATAGAATAGTAACAAATTTGCACTATTTTGTATACTTTTACCTTAATTTAAAAGAACACTCATGTCGGTAGCCAAAAAACAATACAAAAGAATTACGGTTAAATCTTTGATAGAGATGAAAGCCAATAAAGAAAAAATTTCTATGCTAACCGCATATGACTACACAATGGCTAAGATTGTTGATGATGCTGGAATAGATGTAATTTTAGTAGGTGACTCGGCTTCAAACGTTATGGCTGGCCATGAAACTACCTTGCCCATTACACTCGATCAGATGATTTATCATGCAAGTTCTGTAATTAGAGCTATCGATCGTTGTTTAGTTGTTGTTGATTTACCTTTTGGGACTTACCAAGGAAACTCAAAAAATGCATTAGACTCTGCCATTAGAATTATGAAAGAATCTGGTGGTCATGCTGTAAAACTAGAAGGTGGAAGTGAGATTTCTGAGTCAATATCAAGAATTTTAACTGCCGGGATTCCTGTTATGGGGCACTTAGGTTTAACACCCCAATCTATTTACAAATTCGGAACTTATACTGTTCGTGCTAAAGAAGAAGCTGAAGCCGAAAAATTGAAAGAAGATGCTAAAC
Source organism: Tenacibaculum sp. (assembly GCA_020629275.1). GTDB lineage: Bacteria > Bacteroidota > Bacteroidia > Flavobacteriales > Flavobacteriaceae > Polaribacter. The sequence continues at coordinate 23,950 of JAHDDQ010000007.1, forward strand.
TTTTAGAAGAATTAGGATGCTTTGCTTTGGTTCTTGAAAAAGTCCCTGCAAAATTAGCTCAAGAAGTAGCTGAGAGTTTAACTATTCCTGTTATTGGTATTGGGGCTGGAAGTGGTGTAGATGGTCAGGTTTTAGTAACGCATGATATGTTGGGTATGACGCATGAATTTAATCCTCGTTTTTTACGTCGTTACTTAGACTTATATTCAGAAATGACTACTGCCTTTAAACAATATATAGGAGATGTAAAAAGTTTAGACTTTCCAAATGACAAGGAGCAATATTAAATTTTCTTTTTAGATATTTTATGATTCATGATTATAACTTAAAGTATAAAAATGGATAGAAAACCCAAATTCTCTTCTCTCGGAAAGGAATCTGATAGTTTTCTTGGAGGGCTTAGAAATGTAATGTTAAGCGCCAATGAAACAAATGGTGATATTTACCTCGTTGAAGGTATTATGCCTAAAGACAGTGTAGTTCCTGTGCACATCCATGAATTGGAAGACGAGATTTTTCATGTATTAGAAGGTAGTGTAGAATTAATTTTGGGCGACAAAATAATCAAAGGGAAAAAAGGAGATATTATTTATTTACCACGCGGCATAAAACATGGAATAAAAACGTTTGGTGATAAAACAGCGAAAGTTCTGAATTATGTTATTCCTGGTAAGAATTTTGAGGAATTCTTTACAAAAATGAATGCGATAGGTTTAAATGCAAGTGTTGAAGAGAAAGCAAAAATCGGAAATGAGCATGGAATACGGTTTTTATAGATTTCTTTTAAAAAAGAAGCTTAAATCGCGGCAGCATTAGATTTAATATTACAGATATCTAAAATCATTAAACTACATCAATATATTAAATACTTAAAATTTACTTTTTTATCCACAAGTTTCCTGGGATAAAAAAGAATGTGTCTCAAATACTTTCAATTGATAATACCTTTCGTACTACATAACTTGAAAGCATTAATCATCAATTGATTGTTATATAGTTCAATTCAATGTAACCTTTACCCCATCGAATTCATGCGTACTGATGCTTTTACTAAGGCCATAGCTCTTATTTTAGAAATTTCAATATCTTTCGGTTGATGGTGTTTATTCTGAGAAACTAATTTGATATAATTATCCCCTCTTTCAGATTTTTGAATGTATTTTACACTTATAAACTCTTCTTCAGCTACTTCTACAGATATCAAATACATTTCACCCCAAAATATTTCAGACTGAAAATCATAAATTTGTTTGTAAGCAACAATATCGCCACTTTTCAATAACGGATACATACTATCTCCCGTCACAAAAACTGCTCCATCACATTTAGGTAAATTAGGAATATTTAAAGTTCCTACAGGCTGTGTGTCTCCATGAGATTGAAAAAGCTCAACCAAACCAGCAGCAGCCTCTACATTATACAACGGTACTGCCTGCTTACTAATCTCAAAATCTGTTTTCAATTTAAAAACATTATTTGCTAACGTTACTTGCTCTTCTAATTGCTCATTTTCTTTTTCTGTTAGCATTTCTCCTTTACCTGTTAACAACCACAAAGAATCATACTGGGGATAATTTTCAATTATTTTAGTTAACCATTTACTTTGAATATCTGTTTTATTATTAAAAGCTCTACTTAAAACCCCCTTACTCGCACCTATTTGCTTTTCTAATGCTGTAATTTTAATATTCTCATGGTCGGCCATAAGTTTAATTCTGTCGATAGTACTCGTCATAAATTTTCCTCTTTTATTACTGTTTATTATAAATCACAAGCCTTCTATAGTAATATTTAGCGAACAGCTCAAACAAAATCATACTATAAAACCCGCTTACACGCAAAAAAGACATGAATTCATCTTATAGACGAAAATTATCTTCTTTTGTTTTGAAAGTCTACGGGGGAACACGAAAAATCCATAAAAAAGTAATTTGTCTTAGCAGTTTAAAATATACTAGGATCTAAAAAAAGATATAATTTTCTTCTTTTTTCTTTTTTTGTTGAAAATTATCTTCTATATTTGCCTTGTCAATAATGCAAAACAAAGATATGGAAATAAAAAGCACTAAAAAACTATTGAAACTAAAAAAATTGAAAATTTTCAAATTATAAACCAAATATTAATATTTCAAGTATGAAAATGAACTATTCTAATAAAATAAAAAGTATTGCTAAGAAAAGAAGAACTATAAAATCAACATTAAAAAATGAAACCTAAAAAAAAACTTAAAAAACAAATTGAAGAATACGATTTCATGTTAACGCAAGCATTTGATGATGAAATTTATGCTACACTATTAAAAGACAAAGAGGAAATAAAACTGAAACTTAAAAATAAAAAAAAGAATGAGACTAATTGAAATTGAAAATAGAATTAAAGAATTGCGAAACGCAATTGCTTACAGTAGAAATGAGCAGAAAATAATGACTGTAGGTGAAGGAATTTGTTGCAATCAAGAAGTTGCTGCCTGGTTTCGCGTATTAGACGGACAACATACTGAACCAAAATACACTATCACTAACAGAGTAAACGATAAAGTTACTGATATCAACGAGTGTGTTCATAAAGAAAACTGGGAAAGACCTGAAATATTTTAAATTACTATAACTAACACAAAAAATAAGCTAATGAATACTTTTATAAATCTTGAAACCTTAACAGAAAGCCAACTGGTAAATGCCTTAGCCAAAAAGAAACAGCTAAGAGAACAATCAAATTTAAAGAAAAGAAAACAGTTTGAAAACGCAAATGAAATCTTCTGTAATAGAACTGCAGAAAGATTTTCAAAACTTTCTCAAGAGCTCAAAAAATTAAAAGAAGAAACCATATATGAAGCTAATCGTTTGTATACAGAAATGTATCAATTGAATGGTAAGAAACCTAAAGAGGTAAAATCTTTTTCAAGAAAGAATAAAACAGGAGATATACTTGTTACTGTTGACTTTCAAGAACGCATAGAATTTACCGAGGAAGCCAATGTTCATATAAATGCTATAAAAGATATCTTTAAAAATAAGTTTGCTAATAGAAATAAGGCTCTTTATAATATTTTGGATCGACTTTTAATAAAAGGAAACAAAGGAGAGTATGATCCTAAATTATTGGCTAAATCTAGAAAACAGGTAAAAGATTTAGGAGATAATAAATTAATTGAAGAATTTGAAAAATTGAGTGACTGCCAAAGAGTTACTGGATCTGCTAAATATTGTCGTGTAAAAATTAAAGACAAAAATAATAAGTGGCAAGATATCAATATCCAATTCTCTAGCCTTTAAAATGTAATTATGGAAAAATTTCGATTAACAGTTATTGGAGCATCATGTGTAATCTTATTAATTACCGTTGCTTTAATTCATCTAACTCAATTAAATATAGTTATTTTATTAGATGTTCAAGCAAGTACTGCTATGATTATGGTGTCATTTTTAGTTATTCAATTTATGTCAGATCAACAGAAAAACACTAATCAATGAGACCTAGTATTTAAATATAATTAAACGGATTACAAAGTATCTCTTGTAGAAAAGAAAAAGAACTCAAAAAACCTGAATAAAACGCTAAATAAAAGTTTCAAAATAAGATAGTAATCTTAACAGATTAAAATCAGATTGTATACCCCCTTAATTTTTAAACCAAAACTAAAACACTATGGCTAGAAATAATGATTTAATCATACTACGAAATCAAAAAGTAAAACAACGCTTCAGTCAAGTATCTTCTAAACATCCACAATGGAAATACGATGCAGTACTAGAATCTTTGTCTTTCGAATTCTATATAAGTAAACGAACAATATCAGCTATTTTAAATAACGAAGGCGCTTATAAAAGCGCCTTCTAAAAACTAATTTAAAATATAATTTACTCCTTCAACCTTTTTAATAATGTTGGTTGAAAAACTTACTTTAAATGCTGGTTTACCATAAGTAAAACTTAAATCTTCCTCTGAAACCTGAGATAATTCAGTAAAAAAGCTACCATAAGATCCTTGCAATTCGTCTACGATAGTATCCATTATAGATAGAATTGCAAGTGAATCTGCTTGGTTATTTGCTCCAACAAAAGTGTCTTCAAATTTTTTAAAGAATACAAAGACGTCTACTTGGGCAATACCTTCCACAAAATCTAATACTGCTTCTTCATAACTTATGCTCCCAATGGAAATATAAACCGCAGGAAAAACATTTATGTTATTTGCATTTTCATCATTAAATTGTCCTTTATAAATATCAATTATTTGAAAATAATTTAATGTATTTAACTTGTTCGATAAAATCTCATAAATTTCTTTTCTAACACTCATTTCTTTACATTTTTATTGTTTATACTAATCTATAAGGAGCATCAACCACTATTCCTCCTTTGGCATCAAATTCTAATTGCTTAACTTCCATTCCATCGTATTCAAAATTCCTACGAATTTGTGTAATAACATCTCTCGGGTTTTCATCATTCAATATATTTGAAATACCAACACCTATTTCAGGGTGTTCTTTGTACTCTCCTTTTTGAGCGACAATAATGTGTTCTTGATGCTGTGATGTGGCATCTGTAATTACAAAATCTCCATTTACTATTAGTAAATCTCCTGTTTCGTCTAGTTTAAAATCATTCATAATATTTAGTTTAAAATCTGATACAAAGTTGCTTTAACTATGTCGATTAATAAAACCTTAAATCAACACTTGTAGTAATATTTACAATCATTGAAAACACACCTACAACCATTGATAATCAAGTTGTAAGAACTCTATTTCTGTCGGATATTTGCAGTGTCAAACAACTCAAACAAGTTCAAAAAACAACACTAAAGAGTTTCCTAAAAAGGCAGTTTACCTCTTCTTATGAATGAGGAAACTGCAAACCCTTCGGGGACTATTTAAAACTAAAAAAATGAGAAAAATTACACATATAGTTATCCATTGCACAGCAACAATAGAAGGAATAAATTTCTCTGCTTCAGATATAGATAGATGGCATAAACAAAAAGGTTGGAAAGGTATTGGATATCATTATGTAATTGGAATCGACGGAACTATTGAAAAAGGAAGAGCTGAGTATGAAATAGGAGCTCATGTTAAAGGATATAATCGTAATACTATAGGAATTGTTTATGTAGGCGGATTAAATAAAAAACGAACTCCAAAAGATACAAGGACACGCAAACAAAAAAAAACATTAAAACAATTGCTGATAGTATTAAAACAAAAATATCCTGAGGCAACAATTCTTGGACATAGAGATTTTTCAATAGACAGCAATAACAATGGAATTATAGAGCCCTTTGAATTCACAAAAATGTGTCCCTGTTTTAACGCTAAGAAAGAATATGTTTCTCTTTAAAACAAGAAGGTAAAACCTTAAAGTTTATTGTACTAAAAATTGCTAAAGAAACTACAATAATAACTTAGAAAATCAACAGCACACAATATAACGTGACTGTGTTGACAACACCAACTTGCATTGGTTGCATCTCGTATGCACTTATGTCAAAAAGTACCAAAATGAAATTTGTTAACCCAAAATCCTATAAAAAATGAATGGATTACCTAAAGTAAAAATCAATGTAAACAATGACGGTTTAGGGCAAGTAGCCCAAACTGAAGATGGCGTATCAGCTATGATCTTAACTGGAACTTCTGTCCCTAGTGGCATTCAAGTCGGAGCCTCAGTACAAGTATTTAGCCTAGATGAAGCTGAAGCCAAAGGAATTACAAAAACTAGTAATGCCTATGCGTACAAACACGTACAACAATTTTATGAAGAAGCTGGAAACGGAACCGAGCTTTGGTTAATGCTTGTAGCACAAACAGTAACGATGGAAGATATGACTTCATCTACTGAAGCTTATGCTAAAAAGTTATTAAACGATGCCAAAGGAGCAATACGTTTATTAGCTGTATCAAGAAAATCAGACGGAACAGTAACTGTAGAAAATGGTGTGGATGCTGATGTAGACAAGGCTGTTGTTAATGCTCAAGCTCTAATTGAAAGTTATGTCGAAAAGTACAAAGAAGCATCAGTAATTATTGATGGAAAAGACTTCAATGGAGAAGTTGCTGATTTAAAAGATTACAAAGAAGCTGATCAAGAGTTTGTTTCTGTAGTATTATCAAATACAGACGGAAGTAAAAATGCTGCAGTTGGCTTATTGTTAGGTAGACTAGCTAAAGATCCTGTTATGAGAAATCCAGGTCGTGTAAAATCTGGTTCTTTACCTGCAACTGAAGGCTTCTTTACAGATGGAGTAGCTATTGAAGAAATCGAAAATGCATGGGATAATATCCATGACAAGGGATATATCTTTTTACGCTCTTTCGTTGGTCGTTCTGGATATTTCTTTAACGATGCCCCAACTTGTGCAACCGAAGGAAATGATTTAAACAACATCACTAGAGTACGTACTATTTACAAAGCAAGAAGAATTGCTTATGGTGTTTTTGTGAACGAAATCTTAGATGAAATCCCTTTAGAAGGAAATGGACAGATTGCTCCTGCTTTAATTAAAAGCTGGGAAGGGTTGGTTGACAATGCCATCAATTTAGTAATGACTCAAAACGGTGAAATTTCTGCAGTAAGAACTTACATAGATCCTGCGCAAGATATTTTAGCTACTAACGAAGTAAAAGTTTCTTTAGACATTTTACCTGTTGGATATGCCAAATACATCACTGTTGAATTAGGCTTCACAACTAGCTTATCTTAATTAAAAACAAACATTTAACTTAAAAAAATTAAACAATGACTTTTGATAGTAAAAGCCCTGAATACCGTTGGGCAGACGTACAAATTGTAATGTTAGGAAGAATTCTTACTCGTGTTAGAGGAGTAAAATTTTCAGTGAAAAGAGAAAAAGAATATTTAATGGCTAGAGGTGAAGATCCTCATGCTATTCAATATGGAAACAAAACTCCTGAAGGAGAATTAACATTATTACAAAGTGAAGTTGAAGCTTTACAATTACTATTATCTCCTGAGGAAGATTTAACAGATTTACCTCCGTTCGATATCACAGTTTCTTTTGTTAGAAATACAGCTCCAGGAAAAATAGCTACATACATGCTAAAAGGTGTTGAATTCACTGAAGACAACAGAGAATTAAAACAAGGTGATAAATTCATGGAAATTACATTACCAATTATGTACTTACGCAGATTAGCTGCCTAATTGCACAAACACATGATATTAGTGTTTATTAACAACATATTAGTTTTTTAGCTAGTGTATTTGTTTCATTCTTCTAGAGTAGGGCTTAGTATAAGTCCTTTATACTATGCCCCTACTCTTTTCTTAAACACTAAATCCAAAAACAAAAATTAAACAAAACACAAATACTTTAAAACTAAACTATTATGAAAATTACTAAAGAGCAAATCAATAACTGGAAACAACAACACGGAGAAGTATTTGAAGTTGCCGTAGATGGAAAAAAAGGATATTTAAAAAAACCAGACCGTAAAACACTTTCTTATGCAATGACTAATGCACAAACAAACCCACTTGGTTTTGCTGAAGTTGTTTTAGAAAACTGTTGGCTAGGCGGAGATGAAGACATTAAAACTAATGACGGATTATTCTTTGCTGCAGCTGGTCAAATAGACAAATTAATAGAAATAAAAGAGGCTGAGCTAAAAAAGTGCTAAAGGGTGCCCAAGGGGACCCGAAACATAACTGGATTACTTATGTAGATACACTTATGCAATATCATCTAAATATTGAACCTTCTGCCTTGAGCGATAAGCAATGGGCAGAAAAGTTTAAACAACTGGAAGATATTAGGCAAAAAGAAGCTAAAGCAGCAACATAAAACCATACTATTATCATGGACGAATTACTTAAAGTACTGAAAGAATTAAATACCACTTTCGATAAAATTGTAAAACCTATATCTGATACTATTGAAAAGATAGAAAAATTAGATGAGAATGTAAAAGAAGCTTCTAAAAATACAGTTTCTTATCAAAAGCAATTAGAAGATCTAAAAAGTGGTTTTAATGATATTCAAAATGCTGCAACAAAAACTCAAAAAAGTCTTCAAGGAATTGGTAATCAATTCAAAGTATTAACCAACATTGTAAAATCTAATTTTAATTATGCAATTGTAAGTATTGAAGAAAAATTTAAGGTTTTATCTAACGCTATCGAACCTCATCTAAAAAAAGTAAAAGATAACATAGGTAAGTACGTTGGACAGAGTTCTGATTTTGTAAAAAAACGATTGCATGATTTAGCTGAAGACATTAAGATTAGGTATTTTTTTATTACGTATGACATCAACCAAGTTTTTAAACAATTAGCTACTAAAATAGCACCACATTTGAGCAAAATAAAAAGTCGTATTGCTAACATAGCAGCAATAGCTTCGATTAAGTTCAAAAAGGTTACAAGTAGTATAAACAACTTAGCTAACTCAATAAAAACTATCTATTCAAGATCAATTGATTTTATTGAAAATAAATTTAGTGCATTAGCTGAAAAAGTGACACCGTACATTGAAAAAATTAACAAAGTCGCTCAAAAAGTAGCTGAAGGAACTGCTAAAGTATTTGGTAAATTAGTATCAAAAGTTGCTCCACCAGTTTCTGCTACAGTTAAATTATTATCTGGATTTATAAAAGCGATACCAACTCCAAGTATTGTAGCAGACATTGTAAAAACTTTTACTAGTGGAATCGCTAAAATTGGAGGAGCTGTACTCGGAATTGCAGGAAAAGGCCTAACATCATTAACAAAAACAGGTCTAGGAGCTGCAAAAAAAGCTGCAAGCGCAGTAAAAAAAGTTTTAACTGCCCCATTTAAACTAATTAAAAATGTAGTTGAAAAATATGGCGCTTTCAAAAAGAAATATGAAGAGTTTCAAAAAAAATATACTGTTCCCTCGTTAAACTTTGCTGGAATAAAAGGGAAATTAAAATCTGCTTATGATAGTGTGAGCAAGTTTGTGCAAAAATTTGGAGACAAGAAAAAATTAGCAGACTTAAATAAACTCTATAAAACCGAGTTTAGTAGAATCACTAGTGTATTTAAACCTGTTGCTAATAAAATTATCAGCTTCGCTACTGAGTTTGTAAAAGGGTTCAAAGCAATATCAAAAGCCGCAGAACCTATTATTAGTGCTATCGTGAATTTAGCAGGTACTATTGGAGGCTTTTTAAGAGCAATGTTTGGAATTAAAGAAGGTACATCTGCAGCCGCAGGCGCTATCAATATTTTCAAGAAAGTACTGGATTTTCTGGTAACACCAATTTCATACATCACACTAGGATTGTCTACTTTATTTGAAGTATTGAAACCTGCTGCACCAATTATTGGCGCTGTTGCTGGCGCTTGGTTAGTATGGAATGTAATTATGGCATTAAGCCCAATCACATGGATCGTTTTAGGTATCGTTGCTCTTATCTCTGTAATTGCCGTGGTTATTAAATACACCAAAGGATGGGCCACAGCATGGCAAGGTTTTAAAGATATTCTAAGTGCTGTTTGGAGCCAATTAAAAGAGAACTTTGGTTTTTTTATAGACTCTATTGTTTATGGATTTCAAAAAGCCTGGTATAATGTAGTAGACTTTGGTCAACGCGCTATACAATATGTGAAAAATGTTGGTGCTGCCATAAAACTTGCTTGGAATGGTGATTTCTCTGGAGCTAGAGACAAATTAAATGAAAAGATTACTACTGAAGCAGAAGTTAAGCTTAAAAAAATAGAAGAAGAAAGACAGCAACGAGTACAACAGTTTAATCAAAACACTACTGCAAATGCACTAAAAGCATTAAATGGTGCTAGAAAAATGAGTAGTCTTTCTTTTGATGGTAAGGGCTTAAAAGCAGATCTAAAAAAGATGCAAAAAGGCTTTAAGTTTCCTGATAAAGCTCCTGCTGGAGCTACTGGTGGAAATACAACTACCAACAAAGGTATTACCAATATTACAGATGGAGGTAAAAAGCAGACACATATCAACATTCATTTTGATAGGCTTGTAGAAAATATGGTTATACAATCTGAAAACCTTAATGAAGGGGTAAATGATATGGAAGACAAGTTAATAACATCACTATTACGTGTATTAAATTCAGCTAATCAAATACAAACAACCACTGCATAATGATAAATATTTTCAACATAAGAGAGCTTACTCAAAAAGTCCATAACAAATCGGGTAAAGAATTTGACAAATCTTTACTTCCAAGAAGCATTGTTAATAAAAATGGAATAGGTATAGCCAAGGAAGGTAGAACTCATTTAGGAACACCATTTTTTATGGATGTTAAAATTGATACAATTCGGCTTCCTAACGAACCTCTACTTACATTTAGTACTCAGAAAAGAATTGTTCAAACTGTTGTAGTAGGAAGTCAAAAAAGAGGAACTGTAAAAGAGTTAATAAGCGCTAACGACTATAAGATAAAGATTGAAGGCGTTTGTATTGAACCTGGAAAAAAAGAATACCCAACCAATCAAGTTAATCAAATTATTGCCATTTGTCAAAAACAAGAAGCTTTAGAGTTTAATAATGATCTAGGGGAATTATTAGGGATAAAAAAAATTGTAATCACAGGATATAGTATTGATAAGATGCAAGGGCAACCTTACTCCCAAAGATATACTATTGATGCAATTAGTGATGATGATTTTTTTGCAGAATTAAATAACAGAGGAAAGCTACTATCAAATTAAGAAATAATGTTTGTTTTAGATTGTAATATAACTATAGGAAAATACACTTTTAAGCGTATAAACGATGTACAAATAGTAAAGTCAGTTGATTTACTATCTGACACAGCAATTATAAAAATGCCAGCGAGTGCTCAATTTGACACTGGTAGTAAAGATGGTAAAGAACGGAAACAGCTTGAAAATGAGATAAAGGCTGGAATGCCTGTTAAAATAGTACTCGAATATAAAAATGTTTCTGAAGAGAGAGAAGAGTTTGTTGGCTACGTTAAATCAATAAACCCAAAAAATCATGTTGTTCATATTGAATGTGAAGATGCTGTGTATCACATTAGAAAAACACGAATCAATAAGAACTTTAAAAAAACCACACTAAAAGAAGTATTAAGTTATATCGTAGATGAAACTAATGCTAAACTAAAACCAGAGGTTCCTGCTATTGAATTAGCAGGAAACCTTCCTGATGTGAGCTTTGAAAAATTTGCTATTAAAAGTAAAAATGGCGCGCAAGCTTTGAAAAAAATTAAGGATGAATATGGTTTATCGATCTTCCTGAATGATGAAAATAAACTATATGCCGGTTTGAGAATGGATATTAACATTGGAAAGAATTCAAGTTATAATCTTCAGAAAAATGTAATCAACAATGATCTTAAGTATGTGAAAAAAGAAGATGTTGAAATTTACGTGAAAGTTATTGGTGTACAAAAAGATAATACCAAAATAGAAACAATTGTTGGAGAAGAATTAGGAGAGCAAAGAACCTTGCATTTTTATAACCTTTCTACGGAAGAAGCGCTAAAAAAACGTGGAGAATCTGAACTCGATAAATTGAAATATACTGGTTATAGAGGAAGTTTAACAGGATTCTTAATTCCTTATGCTACAAGAGGAATGGGAGTTGTAATTGAAGATGCTAAATACCCTTCAAGAGGCGGTACTTACTTTATTCCAAAAGTAACTACAACCTTTGGGCAAAATGGAGCTAGAAGAAAAGTCGAATTGGGAGCTATAATTCTTCCAGAAAACAAAATAGGATAATATGGGAAGAGATAAAGATTTACAAGATGCGCTTAGACATTTAGTTTCTAGAGAACCTGAAACCTTTATTGCCACAGTTACCAAAGTAGACAAAGAAACCAAAACTATTGAAGTTTTAGATACTGACGGTTTTGATTTTTATGATGTTAGACTTACGAGTGTAATTGACGACAACAATAAAGTAGTACAATTTCCTAAAGAAGAAACAACAGTTCTTGTAAGCCGAATTGGGAGCAACGATAACACACTATTTGTAAGTGCTTTGAGTGAAGTTGAAAGTATTGAAGGAACCATCGAAGATACTTTTTTCCATATCGATAAAGAAGGTTATACATTCGAGAAAGGAGAAGATGATGTACTCCTCAACATAAGTAACGATGGTTATTTAATACAAAAAGGAGATGTACGATTGAAAGATGTTATCAATGAAATCCAAAATCAAGTAGCAAGCCTTTGTGATGAAGTAAATAAAATCGTTGTGTCTGTTGGAGTTACTCCCAACATTGGAGCTATAACAGCCATAAAAACAGCTGTAACTACTACTTTAAATACTGAAATAGATAAAATTTTAAAACCTTAATCATGCCATTAAACAAACCCGCTTTAGAAGCTCAGATTAAAACAATTTTAGCACCTTCAGACGATACAAACTATAGTCATGAACAAGTTGCTGCTGATTTAGCTACTGCAATAGATACTTATGTAAAAACTATGACAATTATTGGTGTAGGAAATCAAGGAGCTCCTTTAACATTAACTGTAACATAATTATGAAAGAGTTTATTATCAACCATATAGACGTTATCATTAGTTACATATTTGGCGCTGGAGGAATCTTCAGTGCCTGGACAGAACGTAAAAAAAGAAGACAAGAACTTGTAAAAGTAGAAACACAAAACCAACAAAAAGTAGTGGATTTATATCAAGAAGCTTTAGATGATTTGAAGAAAAGATACGATGAGAAATTTCATGAATTAGAAACAGAAATAAAACAATTAAGAACAAATTTAGATTTATGGAAAAGTAAATATCGTGACTTAAAAGGTGAGTTTGAGAAATATAAAAGCGATCACACAGCAAACTCCGCATAATCCTAACAAAGTAGTTATACAGTTTAGTTTAAGCTCGTACTACAAGAAATTTAGCTTGTTCCTATTGAAATCGCTTATTTACTAAACCTTGAAAATGAAAATTAACTACTTAGAATGTCCCTCAGAAATCCCTTTAGTCTTTTCATCATTAAAAGAAAGAGACTTTACAGTTACTCAACCTATTGAAATTAAACTATCAGACGGCAGAATGTTATACATTCCAAAAGGTTATAGAGCAAATTTCTCTAATTCACCTAAATGGTTTCGCTGCAGTAATTTTTCTTCAAATGAAAAATTAATAGCTCATTTAATTCATAGTAGGCTTTGGACGGAACAGGTTAGTGAAATAGAGTATTTCGGAACCATTTATGAAGCCTTTCTATTTTCTAATGAAGAAATGTTTCGATGGAAAACAGGGTTAATACCTAACAAGGAACTAATGCACTTTCTTGAAAAGCTGTACTGCAAATACTACTCCATAAATCACTATATAAAAAAAAGATAATTTTCATGAAAAATCAAATAACAGTTCGTAATAATCAATCATTTTTTGATATCGCGATTCAAGCTACAGGCTCCGCAAATAATGCATTAGCAATCGCACAGGCTAATGGATTTGCAATAACAGATAAGCTAGCTGTAGGAAGCGCTCTAATCATTCCTAAAGACGTAGTAACCGATATAACTATACAAGATTATTACGATAAGCAAAACTTACTTCCTGCTTCTGGATTAACAAAAAATCAAGAAAATATAAGCGAAGGACTTCAAGGAATTGGTTATTGGATTATTGGGTCTAGCTTCAGAGTTGAAGAAAATAGTAATACCCCTATTGTTACATAATTTACAGCTCTAAAAAGAAAAGAATCATCAAGACTAATAAGATAACCAAACTTAAAATAAACTAATGAAAACAAGTTTAGATATATTAAAAAGCTGGTTCCAAACTGGAGATAAGCCAACAGAAAATCAATTTAAAAATTTAATTGATAGTTTTTATCATAAAGATGATGGAAATATTATAACCGACTATAAAATATCTGATAATGGGAATGTTTCTTTCAGATTATCAGACGGAAATGTAACAAAGATTGAACGCTTTGTTTTACCTAATACCATGCCTCTTAATTTTATTAATGGCTTAGTAGAAACCTTAAACAATAAGGTTGATAAAGAAACTGGTAAACAATTGTCTGATGAAAATTTTTCACTTGAGTTAAAACAGAAGCTCACTAGTTTAAAAAACTATATACATCCTGAATTTCATAAGATTACAGAAATAGAGGGATTACAGAAAGCTTTGGAAACTAAAGTTGATGTTATCGATGGCAAACAATTGTCTGACGAAAACTTCTCTGCCGAAGAAAAAAAGAAGTTAGCGATTTTAGAAAACTACGTAGCTTCAGACTCTAAACCTATTTCTTACATTGAAGAACTTGAAGATACATTAAACACCATAAATCAACAGATAACAGAAAAAGTTGATATTATCGATGGTAAACAATTGTCTGACGAAAACTTTTCTACCGAAGAAAAAGAAAAATTAGCAAGTTTTGACATTGCTACTTTTTCTAGTATTTCCGACGGTGAAAATACAATAAATGCCAAAGGACAAGCCGATCAATTAACTTTTAAAGGTGTTACTATAGATCCTTTAACAAACACTATCAAAATAGAAAGTGAAAGCTCTGGATTAGAAAAAATAACCGAAAATGATAAATCAGGCTGGAGATTGAAAGGAGAAGCTCCTGATAATCATGGTCCAATAGGAGAAAATGCTATAGACTTATCTATTCAAGATCAAGTTAGTGATGACAGAGGCGCAACAGGATTGTATTCATTTGCAACTGGTGTTAGAACTACAGCTTCAGAAGCTTATAGTTTTAGCGGTGGTTTTGGGTCTAGTTCAAAAAGTAACGGTTCTTTTTCCTACGGCTTTTTCAGTACAGCATACTCTCCTGGAGAATTTGTAATCGGTATGAATGGTACCGAATATACTCCTAAAGACGCCGTTAATTTTAATAAAGAAGATAGAATATTTAATGTTGGAATTGGTGCAAGTACTGCTTTTAAGGCTGATGCATTAACTGTACTTAAAAATGGTGAAATAACAGCACCTTCTACCACTATTCAAGGTATTAAAAATGCGGGTGATAAGTCTTTGGTAACTAAAGAATATGTCGATTTAAAATTTAAAAATCAAACAAAAAGTATTATTACTGCTGATGAAACTATTAACAATACAGTTATAAACGTTTCCTCAAATGTTACTGTAAGTTTTAGAGAAGGAACATATAGTTTTGGTATGTCTCCTAGAGATTTTAAAGGAATAACTTATACCATTCCAAAAGACTGGACAACTAGCCCTGTTGATTATTCGGAAATTATTTTCAAAGATCATCTAGTAGTAGTACGTGAAAAAACAATAACATTTTATTAATTACAAATCTTTGGATAATGAATCTTTGGACCTGGCATATATTCAGTAATAATAGGTATAAAAAACCAAAATACAATCACCATATTTATACCACAACAAGTAGTAATAGTAGATTTTTACATCGTATCCCTTATTCTGCATTTTTAAACCCTCGTTTGAAGATTCTTTCAAATGGAATAGAAGTGTTTAATAATGCTATGAATAGTAAAACTGCAACTATTGATTTGAGTTTTAACACCAAAAACGAAGAATTAGAATTTCATTTTAGTGGCTTTGATATCGTTAGAACCATTGTTAATCTAGATTTCAGAGAGAAAGAGCTTACATACCTAGACATTAGTGTTTTTAAAGATATTACAAGATTATTGTGTTCTAAAAATAAATTAAGAACATTACATCTTGGTTCTGGTAATAAACTAACTGATTTACATTGTTCTGAAAATGAACTAACAGAATTAAATATTTCAGAGCAAATACAACTAGAGAAAATTACTTATTTCAAAAATAAAATATCAACTCTAGACACTAGTAAAAACAATGAATTAACGACTATTCATTGCGCTAGCAATAAACATTCAAGTTTAGACTTAAGTAAGAACTTAAAATTGAAATCGATTATATGTTATGATAACCAATTATCTTCTTTAGATACCAGTAAAAATAAAGATTTGGTACAAATTTATTGTTCTAATAATAATATTGAGATTTTAAATGTTGCTTCTAACGAAAAATTGGAGACTTTCTTGTGTTCAAGTAATAAGTTGACTCAATTAGATGTTACAAAAAACAGCACTTTAAAGTCACTAAACTTTAGTGATAATAGTATTACTGATATAGATGTTACTAAAAATCCTGAATTAACATACTTAACTTTATTTAGAAATAATGTTAAAGTGTTAAATACTAGTTTAAATCCAAAGTTAGATCACTTATTGTGCGCTTATAATCAAATTACATTATTAGATATCAGTAAAAACGAAACTCTAAAAACATTTTA
Source organism: Tenacibaculum sp. (assembly GCA_020629275.1). GTDB lineage: Bacteria > Bacteroidota > Bacteroidia > Flavobacteriales > Flavobacteriaceae > Polaribacter. Next base: position 40,190 of record JAHDDQ010000007.1, read on the forward strand.
TTGTCAGAATAACCAATTATACTATTTAAATATTAATAATAGAAATAATGATATCCTGGAATTTTTCAGAGCCGATTCAAATCCAAACTTAAGCTGTATTCAAGTTGACGATGAAACCCTCAGCCCTCCAACTGGAGCTAACTGGAGAAAAGATGGAAAGGCTACCTATAGTAAGTATTGTAATCTATTATAAGTATACAGCTTACTAAATCAGAAACTATTAACGGAAACCAGTTTTTTAATTCTCAAAATTGGGTTCATTCACCCTAAAAGGCTATTGAAGTTTAACTACTTCTAAAATATCCTCCACTAAAATTTTACATTTTATGAAAACAAGTTTAGACATCCTAAAAAGTTGGTTTCAAACTGGTGACAAACCAACTGAAAATCAGTTTAAAAATCTTATTGACAGCTTTCATCACAAAGATGATGGAAACATCATAACTAGCTATGAGTTATATGATAACGGAGATGTTTCTTTTACATTATCAGACGGAACCACAGCCAATATTAAAAAATTTGTATTACCTAATACAATGCCGCAAAGTTATATTGAAGGACTCGTTGCAACTTTAAATAATAAAGTAACCAAAGAAACTGGGAAACAATTATCTGATGAGAATTTCTCACTAGAATTGAAACAAAAGCTTACACGCTTACAAAATTATATCCATCCTGAATTTCACCAAATAACAGAAGTTCAAGGATTGCAAGAAGCTATAGAAAGTAAAGTTACCAAAGTTTCTGGTAAGCAGTTATCTGATGAAAATTTCTCTACTGAAGAAAAAGAAAAATTAACTTCTTTAGAAAATTACTCAGCACCAACTTCATTACCTATAAAATATATTGAAGAGTTAGAAGATACATTAAACGAATTAGACCAAAAAATAACAACCAAAGTTGATATCGTAGATGGTAAACAATTATCTGATGAAAACTTCTCTACCGAAGAAAAAGAAAAATTAGCAAGCTTTAATATTACTACTTTCTCAAGTATTAGTGATGGAGAAAATATAATTAATGCAAAAGGACAAGCTGATCGAATTACTTTTGAAGGAGCAACAATTGATGTTGATAAAAACATAATTAAAGTTAATGGTTCAGGACTTGAGAAGATAACAGAGGAAACACAAACAGGTTGGCGTTTATCCAATCAAGATCCAGAGTATTTTGGAACAATTGGTGTAGATGCAGTAGATCTAAGCCAGAATAGAAAGTTGACTAATGATACTACAGGTGCTACTGGATTATCTTCTTTTGCCGCAAACTTAAGAACAACAGCGAGTGCCCAAGCTTCTTCCGCTTTTGGTAGAGACACACAAGCATTAGGGAACGAATCTTTTGCAACAGGGGGAAATACAACAGCATATTCTTTTTCGGAATTTAGTATTGGTCATTACAATACCGAATACAAACCTACATCTAAAACCTCTGCTGCTCCTGAAGATCGCGTTTTTAATGTAGGAAACGGAAATGCTTCGCAAAAAAGTGATGCTTTCACCATTTTGAAAAATGGAGTTATAACTGCTCCTACTTTAACAAAAGAATTAATAGAAAAAACAGGAGATAAGGCCTTAATTACCAAAGAGTATGTAGATACTGCCTACAATAGCCAGAAATCTTCAGTATTAAAAGAAATTGATTTAAGCTATTTCAATACCGAAAGTGATGAAGAAGTAAAGTTCTTGAACATTTTAAAAAATCCTGTTGCTAACAGTGTTATTATTCCAACATACCTTACTGTTATGGGCTATATTGAACCTTTTACTGAATACGGATATTTTTTATCGTTAGGGCTATCAGATCTAAAAACAAAAGATCCTTATGTAGATACATTTCATAACATTTCTTTAGTAAATTTTAATACATATACAGCAACTGCACCATATATAGAGAGTAATACGCTATCAACTCGTTACACGAATTTAAAAGAATACTCACCAAACTTCAATCAAGGAGTAAACCTGATTGGAGCTCCTAAAAAAGTTATTAACTCTTTAAAGGGTAAACTTACTATTAGACTCGAGTATTTTACGATTGATACAGTTAATAAACCAATATTCACAGAACCAAAACCTAAGTATACGTTTTAATTTTTACCAGATAATTATATGAAAACAAGTTTAGACATCTTAAAAAGTTGGTTTCAAAAAGGAGATAAACCTACAGAAAATCAATTCAAAAACCTTATCGATAGTTTTCATCATAAAGATGATGGAAATATTATAACCAACTATAAACTAGCTGATAACGGAAATATTTCATTCACATTTTCCGATGGAAACACAGCTATTTTCGAAAAGTTTGTTTTACCCAATACAATGCCTAAAAATTTCATTGATGGCTTAGTAGAAACATTAAACAACAAAGTAACTAGTGAAACTGGAAAACAATTATCTGATGAAAACTTTACAATTGAATTAAAACAAAAACTAGATCAGTTAAAGAACTATATCCATCCAGAATTTCATCAAATAACAGAGATAGAAGGATTGCAAGAAGCTATCGAAACTAAAGTTGATAAAGTTATTGGCAAACAATTGTCTGATGAAAATTTCTCTACAGAGGAAAAGGAAAAGTTAACTTCTTTAGAAAACTATGTAGCTCCAGATTCTAGACCTATAACTTATGTAGAAAATCTAGAAGATACTTTGAATTTATTAGATCAAAAAATAGCTGCAAAAGTTGATAGTATTGATGGGAAACAGTTGTCTGATGAAAACTTTTCTACAGAGGAAAAAGAAAAGTTAGCTAATTTCGATATTACCACTTTTTCTAGTATTACAGATGGCGAAAATACAATAGAAGCGAAAGGACAAGCTGATCGTATAACTTTTGAAGGAGCAACTATAGATTCAGAAAACAATAAAGTAATTATTAACTCAGTAAAAAATTTATCTGAGCTAAATAACGATGTCCCTTACGCTTTAAAAGGTGATCCTCTAACGCGTGGAAATATTTTTCAAATAATACCTCAACAAATAGGTTTTGTTATGACTAAAGTTGGAGCTATTAAGATTAATATTCCTAAAGAAATTCAACTAAATGCATTATCTATTCATCTTGATATAAGTACCGGATACCAAGGACCAGACAGAATCTCTGCAAATATCATTATTAATACATTCATTTATGAAAATCAACAAACTAAAAGTGGCTTTCATACGCAATCTGCAAGAATCATAGCTTCAGATAGTAAATACGATTTCAATGTTCGTTTTCAACAAGGTGAAGAAGCTTGTATATACATCGGCGAACTAGATACTGATTTCAGATTTGCCAATGTTGCTATTACAAAATTGATAGGATATTATAACGGAATTTTGGATGAGGTTGAATTGGGTAAACTTCAAAAGGGTTTTACTATTCAACATACGGACTCGTTCGGAACTATAACAAAAAAACTAAGTGACAACTTAATTCAAGGTAAAACAGACGACAAGAAAGTTGATAAGATAGCAGGAAAACAATTATCTGCAAATGATTATACAACTGAAGAAAAAGAAAAATTAGCTGCAATAAACTTAAATAGTTTTAGTAGTGTTTCTGATGGAAAAAATACAATTCTGGCTTCTAAGCAAAATGATACATTAACATTTAAAGGAGCTAACATAAACCCTTCGGATAATTCTATTTCAATAGATACGAATGGCCAAAATATTTTTCCTGATTTTAATTTTTCTTGGGGTAATCTGTATCGAGAATATACTAAAAATCATTACAATAATACTTCAACTTCGTACTCTGGTAATGTAAACTTATTAGAATGCGAACTAATCAACGGCATCGATGATTTATTAGATTATGAACCTAAAATACTATTATACAGATACAAGTCAAAGAAGAAGTTATACTATTACGATGAAACTCTAAAAAAGGCAGTTCAACGTACAAAAAAAGCTGGCTTTTATCACTATGAAGGTGATGCGGGTAGAAACACCATTATTTCTTTAAAAAGTAAAAAACCTGTATTAGATTTTGGTTTGGAACATTTTTTTAAAGACGGAGTTTCTTCAACAACAAGCAAACTGTTTGCACAAGGAATGAAAAATAGTAATTCCAATACGTTATATAGAAAAAAAGCACGTTCTCAAGCTCATTTTTATATCAAATTAAGACTACAATTAAAGTACAAAGGAGAAACTATATTATCTCCATTCTCTGAAACTCTAAGAGTATTTATAGATAAACACGAGAATTATAAGATTGGATACGAAAGAACCTAAAAATATTCAATTATGATAACTCTTCATTGAGCTATCCTCAAACGTAACTCTTCATTGAGATATGCTGTAAAATAACTCTTAACTGAGTTAAATGTCCTGGGCAAAAGACAGCTACAAATGTGGCTGTCTCCATGGACATCAATAAAAATTCAATAGTAAATAGGTAACTCTTAACTGAGATATCTCAAAATCGTAACTCTTAATTGAGATATGCTGTAAAATAACTCTTAACTGAGTTAAATGTCCTGGATAAAAGACAGCTACAAATGTGGCTGTCTCCATGGACATTAATAAAAAATCAATAGTAAATAGGTAACTCTTAACTGAGATATCTCAAAATCGTAACTCTTAATTGAGATATGCTGTAAAATAACTCTTAACTGAGTTAAATGTCCTGGATAAAAGACAGCTACAAATGTG
>JAHDDQ010000007.1:44935-73123 GCA_020629275.1 Tenacibaculum sp.
AAATCGTAACTCTTCATTGAGATATGCTATAAAATAACTCTTAACTGAGTTAAATGTCCTGGATAAAAGACAGCTACAAATGTGGCTGTCTCCATGGACATTAATAAAAAATCAATAGTAAATAGGTAACTCTTAACTGAGATATCTCAAAATCGTAACTCTTCATTGAGATATGCTATAAAATAACTCTTAACTGAGTTAAATATCCTGGATAAAAGACAGCTACAAATGTAGCTGTCTCCATGGACATTAATAAAAAAATTAAACACTTATAAAACAACTAATATCATGGCAAGAAGCATTAATGAAATACAAGAAAGTATTCTTGAAAGTATTAACTCAGACACAGAATTAAATGCTTTAGAAGTACTCACTACTAATGAGAAAGATAATTTAACAAGCTCTTCTAAAGTAGCTATATGGCGATTATTTGTATTTGTTATTTCTGTTAGTTTTTGGACTATTGAGAAATTATTCGATACACTAAAACAAGAAATTGAAGAATTACTCTACTTACTAAAGCCGCACAAACCTAGTTGGTACAGAAAAAAAGTTCTAGATTTTCAATTCGGTCAAGAATTAAATGAGAAGGATTATTATGACAACACTAATTTAACTGTAAAGCAAATTGAAGATGCTAAAGTTGTTAAATACGCCGCTGTTGTAGAAATAAATTCGATCTTATACATAAAAGTTGCAGCCCAACAAGATGCCATTCGTGTAAGATTATCAGACGATCAAGAAGCTGCTCTTATACAATATATCAAACTTATTAGAGATGCTGGTGTAAAAGTACGATTAGTAAATAGAGATGCTGATTTATTGAAACTCGAAATTGACGCTTATTATAATCCGCTAGAAATAGATGCTAACGGAGCTCGATTAGATGGTTCTGATAATGAGCCGCTTCAAAACAAACTTCAACAATACTTAAAAGAGTTTGAATTCAACGGAGAGCTTGTATTAACAAAACTTACAGACCAGCTTCAACAAGTACAAGGTATTGAAATGCCGGTAATTAAAAATGCATCTTATAAGTTTGGAAATCAAGTAGATTGGACAGAAATTAACGAGACTTACCAATCTGATGCTGGACATATGAAAATAAATACAGAAGACTTAACTATTAATTGGATACCAAGAGATGTCACGCTATAATATTTACAATACTGATTTTAATAGACAAGTAAGTTTATTATTACCTACGTTTAAAAGGAAAACAAAGATGGTTAACTTTTTAAAGTCGCTTATCAAGCCTTTAATAGAGTTATACCAAAGTTTCAAAAGATTTAGGACCGATTCTTTATATAAAATTAATCATAACGGACAAGTTGTGTATTTGCAAAAAGTATTAAATGATCGTTTCGATACTACACTACGTCGTATTTATATTTCTGACGGATTATTCAATAATCCTACCTATGTATTTCCTTATGAAGACGGAAAAGATATTTACCTAAATACACAATACATTTTCAACGAAACTGAATTAGAGTTTAAAGATGTCGATTTCGTTGTGGTACTTCCTGCTGATATGACTGTTTCAGATGAAGAAGATATACGAATGAGATCATTGATAAATTATTACAAATTAGCTAGTAAAACTTATAAAATAACTACACAATATGAATAAATTAGAATTATATGAAGGAGGTTTTCCTTTAGCAACAGAAACTTTAGATTTTTTACAAGGTCAAAGTCATATGGCAGCTACGTTAACTGCCCTAGGAGGAAGTGATACATATATTCTATCTGGAGTAGCCACACAAGGAGGCAATGTTACAGATGGAATGATTGTTTATAAAGGAGAAATTTTACCTTTTACAGGTGGAGCTATTCAAACACAGGTAACTATTACCGAAGTAAAACAACAAGTAACCTACCAAGTTGATGATGATGGTGATGGATTAGGTGATAATAAATCTGCTTATGTAAGACGTGCCGCTAAATTTGGAAATGACGGTGTTGAAACATTTAGTTTTTCTGAACTAAAACCATTTATTCAAGGAGTTGCCAATCAAATGTTCGAAACATTTTTTAAAGATGTAAGATTGCCTTACGTTGGTGCTATCGAAGATATTCCTGTTGGCTGGGAGTTATGTGAAATATTATCAGGCCATTTTCCTGTAGTTTACGATCCTTCAAACCCAGACTATAATTTAATTGGAAAAACTGGTGGAGCAGATAGCAGAGTTTTAACCCAAGCTCAAATGCCTACACACAACCATTCAGGAACAACCACAACCGCAGGAAGCCATTCTCATTCAGGTAATACTACTACTAACGGAAATCATTCACATACAAGTAGTGTAAGTAATTCTGGAGCACATTCACATTCAGGAAATACAACTTCGTCTGGTTATCATAGCCATTCGTATAAGGATAGTTATTTCATTGAAGCCTACTCTCCTGTTCAAGATCAATTCTCAAGCTACTCTTCTGAAAACGTAGGAAGTAATTTTCATGGAAGCGGAGATTCGGATAGAGATAACAGTAGAATCTGGTATAGAAATAGACGAACTGTAGGAGATGGTAGTCATACACATTATTTTAATATTAGTAATTCTGGAGCACATTCACATTCTGTAAATATTGTGACCAATGGAGGTCATAATCATTCATTAAATATTAATAATGACGGAAATCACAGTCATTCTTTTACTACAGGACAAAAAGGAAATAGTCAAGCTTTTGATAACAGACCTCGTTACAAAGTAATTGCTTTAATTAAATATGTAGGATTAGATCCTGTTTCTTAAATAAAAAGACCGCTAAATAGCGGTCTTTTTATTTATTTACATTTATTTTTACTTTATAATTTCTAACAAATTTTCACCTGTTATATGAAAGTACTACACTTAGATTCTAACCATCACTTGTTAATTGACCAGTTAAATGATTTGGGGTACACAAATCATGAAAACTATACTGCTAGTAAAGATGAAATTGAGGCTATAATTCATAATTATGACGGAATAATTATTAGAAGCAGATTTACTATTGATAAGCAATTTTTAGACAATGCTTCGAACTTAAAGTTTATAGGCCGTGTTGGTGCGGGTTTAGAAAATATAGATTGTGATTATGCAGAAAAAAAAGGAATCTATTTAATTTCTGCTCCGGAAGGAAATAGAAATGCAGTTGGGGAACATTCATTAGCCATGTTGTTGTCTCTTTTTAATAAATTAAATAAAGCTGACAGTGAAGTTAGATCTGGTAAATGGTTGAGAGAAGATAACAGAGGAATTGAGTTGGACGGGAAAACTGTTGGTTTAATAGGCTATGGGAACATGGGTAAAGCATTTGCGAAAAAGCTACGTGGATTTGATGTCGAAGTATTATGTTATGATATTAAGCCTAATATTGGAGATAATAACTGTAAACAAGTTACACTTGAGGAATTCCAAGAAGAAGTTAATGTGCTAAGTATGCATACCCCACAAACTTCATTAACATTGAATATGATCAATGAAGATTTTATTAACGCTTTTAAAAAGCCTTTTTGGTTTATAAATACAGCCAGAGGAAAATCTGTAGTTACAAAAGATCTAGTTTCAGCCATGAAAAAAGGAAAAATATTAGGCGCAGGTTTAGATGTGTTAGAATATGAAAAAAAATCATTTGAAAATCTATTTACTACAAGTAAAATCCCTGATGCTTTTCAATATTTAATTCAAGCGGATAATGTAATCTTATCTCCACATGTAGCTGGTTGGACAATTGAAAGTAAAGAAAAGTTAGCACAAACTATTGTAGACAAAATAAAAAAGAACTTTACTTCTTAAATATTTCTTTTTAATTAGTTTAGCGAGTCAATTAACTGATTTTAATTGTAATAAAACAATGCTAACATTGAAAACTTTGATTATTAGAAGTTGAAATTAATTAAAAATAAAAGTGAAAGACAAAGAAGAATACTTTATTAATTATGAAAACAAACTAATAGACAGTTTAAAACTCAATCTAACTACACTCAATAAGAACATTAATTATATTTATGTGCTCTGTGGAGTGTTTACATTATACAAGTTTGGGGTTTTTAAAAAAATAAGTTTAATTGGAAATGAATTGATCCCTAATACAGTTCAATTTAATTTATTAATTACAATAATACTTTTTGGTCCTTATCTAATAATCAATAATTCGCTACGAAATATTTTATTTTTAATAAAAACATTAAAAGAAAACGCTAAAAAACTTTCAAAAGAAAATTCCAATGCTATAGTCTTCAGTATTTTTGATTTAAAAATTTATGCCCGAGGAATTATTGGTGTTCAGTTTCAATTTTCCAACTGGGTAGTTGCAAATTATATTTATGGTGACAACTTGAGAATTAAAAGAAATTTTAACTTCGGAGAAACAACACAAACTAAGATTTCAAGAATACTTACAATACCTATAATAATATTTGGTTTCTCAAGTAATCTATTAGGAGTCCTACTCAGGTTTTGCACATGGATATTATTTTTATGTCTAATATATATATTACCAATTTTCCTATTGGGTTTTTATACTATAGAAGATAAAATAATTACAGAAAAAACCAGTATTCTTATTGAAATGTCTGTAAATACTTTCCCTTTTATAATTCTTTCAATCGTATCTATTATTACATTGATTTCAAATTTGAAGCTTCTTTATTTTATTTATGAAAAGATACAAGTGCTTTTGAGTGAAATATTACAAAAAACGCCTCCAAAAAATGAAGACTAAAAAAGCGCAATCTATTTACCTTAAACTAATTTTTCTGTGCTTTAAATAACGTTTTCTGAATGTAAAACTGGTGTTTAAAAAAGTTAAAAGTAAAACACTTATATTTAGCTTGGTAATATCATGAAACAAGAGTTATTAAGTATATGTTGCGTTTCTTACATTAATCTATATGAAATATAAAGCAAGTTCACCTGAAGAATATGTAGCTCAACTTCCTCAAGATCGAAAAGAAGTCATAGAAAAGTTACGTTCTATAATTAAAGAAAATTTGCCTGCAGGATACGAAGAAGGCATCAATTATGATATGATTGGTTATTATGTTCCGCATTCAATATATCCAGAAGGTTATCATTGTAATCCTGAGCTTCCGCTTCCTTTTATGAATATTGCTTCTCAGAAAAATTCTATAAATTTATATCATAACGGTATTTATGCTATTCCTAAAATTCATGATTGGTTCGTAAATGAATATCCTAAATATTCTAAACGAAAACTCGATATGGGAAAAAGTTGTGTTCGGTTTAAAAAAATGGATGATATTCCATATAAATTAATAGCTGAATTATGCAGAAAAATAAATATAGAAGACTGGATTAAAACCTATGAAAAAAATGTGAAAAGATGAAAAAAGGGAAAGTAATTGGTATCGGTGGTGTATTTTTTAAAACTCCAGATGTAAATGCCACTAAAGATTGGTATAAAGAACATTTAGGATTTAACACCGATGATTGGGGTTGTACCTTTTGGTGGAAAGATAATGAAGGAAAAAAAGCTTCTACACAATGGAGTCCGTTTAATGCTGATAGTGATTATTTTTCTCCTTCAAAAAAAGACTTCATGTTTAATTACAGAGTAGAAAACCTAAAAGAACTACTAGATGAATTAAGAGAACAAGGTGTAATTGTACTTGATAAAATAGAAGAATACAGTTATGGAAAGTTCGGCTGGATTATAGATTTAGATGGAAATAAAATAGAACTTTGGGAACCTAATGATGATGCTTTTTTATAATTGTTGTGCCTGGGATATTAGTTCTAATGTTACCTCATAAATGGGTTTATTAGTCATTTTACTTTTTAACCAAGCGTAAAAGCTCATCACAAAAATATCTTCTCTTTTTGCTCCCACCCAAACAAAGTTTGACTCTACCTCGTCATGAAAAGCTTTAGATACTATTTCTTTAGGGGTTTCATAATATAATTTTGCATATCGTAAAAACACTAAAACCCGCTCTTGATTAATATCCTTTAAGAAGGAAGTATATTTTTTTCTAAAGCCTGATAATTTACTTTCGAAAACCTCATAATAATCGAGTTCAATTAACAATAATATCTCCATTAAATTCTTTTTAATAACCCACTCCTTACCTACTTTTTCGATATACCACTTGTCTGTATGATTCAAATCATTAAGTAATTTGTATGCTTTTTTAACTTCATTTTGCTGTGCGTAAAATACAATCAAACTCAAATGAATATCTAATATACTTTCTGCATCTTCATGTTTCTTTTTTACTAATGGTTCTAGTTTTTTTATAGCTGCTTCACTATTCCCGTTATAATTGAGATTTAAAGCACATAATAATTCATATTTCAATTGAAAGCGAATAAAATATTTTTTTCTATTGGCAAACATTTCTGCTTCCATCAAGTTTAAAAAATAAAGCGATTGCACAAATTTCTTATTTCTAAACATTGTATTAGCAATCATATACAACACTTGAATATGGTAAAATCGCTCTCGTTCTTTATTCGCATGCTTATTTAACAAGCTGTAGGTATTCATCATAAAAGCTTCTATCTCCAAATAATCTTTAGTTACAAAAGCTGAGATACTAGTAATTGTTATTAATTGATATAGCGACTTAAATGACAGTGTTTCATCAATACTTATATTTTGTTCAACTGTGATTCTTTTTACTATATTCTGAAAATTAACTTGTTCTCCTAAATAATGCTTCTGAAGAAGGTTTTCTCTAATCTTTGCGTATACTATGGTAAGTTCTTCTTCAGCAAGATATAACTGTTGGTATTCTTTAAACTTACAAATAGTAGCTTCTAAATCCAATTCATCAAAAGCATGTGCAAACTGAATTTTTATATGATAAATTTCATTTAAGTAAGGATATAACTGATATTCTTTAGCGATATACTCAGCTTTATTCAATAATTTTAATCCGTAAGAAAAATACTGTTGCTGTATAAAAGAACGACCTACTAGTATGTATTTTATCACCTGAATTTTTTCGTTGTTCTCTTCCTCTAGATTTAATGTGGCAGTAAAATCTATTAATGAATCATATAGTCTTTTACGCAATGCATGGTAAGCATCTCTCTTTTTATTAGGATATAGCCTTTTGTAAATCTCATCAGAGGAATATTTATTAGCATATAACAACTTAAAAAGTTGAATGTTTTTTACATCTTTTCTTTTATTTTTTTTGGTTAAAAAATAAATAAACCGAGTATAATCATCTACTGAAAAGGAAGAAATCAAAATATTTAAACTCATTATATCGTCAGTTATAAAATATACATCCTACTAAAATAATGATTATTTTAATTTAAATTAATTTTATATCGTCAGTTTTACTTGAATATTCATTTTTAAATTAATTCGGTTTTAAACATTTTTGTCTTGTAATTATTCAAAACAAATTAGTATGGATTATCAAACAACAGTTTCAACTAATGAAAATTCAAAGAAGAAACAAAAAAAAGAAACAAGAAGAGTCTTTAATCAAAAACCAACGGGAGCATTCATTGGTGCTTCATGGTTAGCACTCTTTGTAGGTAGTATTGCTTATTGTATTGGGTTATGGAATGCTACTATGGAATTTAACGAAAAAGGCTATTATTTTACAATACTTTTATTTAGCCTCTTCTCTGTAATTTCCGTTCAAAAGGCAGTTAGAGATAAACTTGAAGGAATTGAAGTAACAGAGATTTATTACGGAATAAGTTGGTTTACTACTATTATTTCGATTGCTCTTTTAATTATTGGTTTATGGAACGCAGAGTTAACATTGAGTGAAAAAGGGTTTTATGGAATTTCTTTTATGTTAAGTATTTATTCTGCAATTGCTGTACAAAAAAACATTAGAGATATTACCTATATTGATAGGAATCAAGATAAAGATGAAGAAGATTTGTTTTGATAGTTCGATTAACGTAAATAGTTAATCCAAACCCAACAGTTACTAATTGTTGGGTTTATTTTTATTTTATAAATTTGAAGAGGTAGCTAACTTTAAATCAATAGTATTATTCAACTTAATGGTATTTTAATTTAATTGTAAGTAAAATATAATGTAAACATAAAATGAGTTACACTAACTTTTGAGTGCGTAACGTAAGTAAAACAAGCATCGAAAAACTAATCTTTTTTACATACATTACAAATACTACTGTTTAGTTAAAATAATATCTGTAGGAATTGAAAAATCTTTAGGTATATTTTCAGTTCTCGGTCCACCTGTTTTATCTACTTTCCATTTTGCCTTAATAGAGCATGTATTACACGAATTTTGAATGGTTATCGTTATATGACCTATTTTTGATTTGTGAAATCCGTCACCAGCTAATACATTATCTCTAACTGTGCCTCCAAATTTACCAGAAGTGTATACATTACCATAAATTGAGGACTTATTGTAATGTTTTGTACCGTTTAGTGTTGCTACTAATTTCTCTGAAGTATATGTAGTGGTAATACTACCGCTGTTATTTTGTTCCATTTTAAAATTTCCTTCAATATGATATTCTCCATTGTTATTTTGTTCTGTAAATAAATTAACAGTAAATGTCTTGTTCCCATTTTGCCATACCCAATTACCAACAAACGCTTTTTGATCTGTAGTTTGGCTATTTAATGAATTAGATATTAATAATATTAATAAAGCTATTTTGATTGATGTTTTTATTTCTAGTTGCATGGTATTCTATTTACGGTATTGTTATTATTTAATTTTACTTCTTTTATCGATGTAAATTCAGGGTTTAACTCATACATTGTAAGCCCCATATTCCCTTCCTTAATAAGCTTTAAAAAAGAGATTAAATCTTGCTCATTATTATTACTGTTTGTTTTTATTAATGCATTACTATTAGTTGGGTCAAAATATTTTGTGTTTAAATCATTCACAGTATTAAGTGAAGTCTTAAATTTCATAAAATTAATAGGGTTAGTAAAAGTTTTATTTTCACCTGCACCCACCCAAGCAAAAAATAAATCTTGAAACTTTTTTACATTGGTAATTCGCAAAGCATATTGAGTATTGTCATTCGTTACTAAAAAAGCAATAAATGTGCCAGGGTTTAGGTTCCCTTTATCTAAAATATCTGCAATGGCAATTAAATCGTACAAAGAAAAAACAGAAAAGGTACCATTTCCATTAACGCCATAACTATCATGGTTGTGTGCATACACTACATAAGGAGAGGGGACTACCGCATTTATTAAAATTCCATCCTCACTACCTGGTATACCTTCTTGCCTAGTTTGTGAGCCGTTTTTAAAAATTGAAAACGAATTTTCGTAATTTAAATGAGTTAAGTTTTTTAAATCTATCAGTTTTTGTCGGGTACCAAAATCGTCGGTATGTTGTTTGATTTTGTTACACGGGTTATCGGTAACACAAACACCATTTACATTAATTTTATTTCGCTCTTTACAATCGCAATTTCCTGTTTGTGAATTATATATTAAATCAGGATTATCTTTACAAGGGTCTTCAATACAACTACCACTAGATGTTTCTACTTTTCCGTCTTTACAGTCGCAAGTTTTTGTAGCATTATTATATATTCTATCGTTAGGGCAACTGTTATTATTAGTGCCGCCATTATTACCACTACCTCCCCCATTAACATCGCTAATTCCTCCATTCTCTAAAAAATAATGAATCGCATTATTATTAGCCGTAAAAGCTGGATCTTGACCTAAAACAGGGTATGGTCCCGGATTGCTTGAGCCTCCCCCTGTATTACCACCACCACTATCATCAGAAGAAATAGTTCCTAAATCTACTGTCTGAAAACAATTATTATCTCCTAAATTACTCAAATCCATTTCTGTATCGTTACACTCTTCTTGTAATAGCAATATAGTTAAAAAACTTGCTTGCTGAGTATTTCGTTTTGGAGCTAATCGGTTAATTAATTCTCCGTCTTTTACTATGTAAGCATCTAAAAATTTCCCTTCTAAATCATGGAAAAAGATTTTTCCTGTTTTTATACTTCCGCTGTCAAACGATTCTTTAACTACGTTTGTTCTTATTGCTGCTACTAAACTGTCGTTTGCCTGAATAAAAAATAGTTTAGTCCCTTCAGTTAATTCAATATTTGCTTTAATAGCAACGTCGGTCAGTAAAGCTTCAGTAAAACTTAATCCCTTCTGCACTACTGATTCCCATATGGGTTCAATTATTAAACCCTCATTCTTTCCTTTTGCATGGATGTAAGTACTCTTTGCTTGATTATTAAAAAATTGTTTAGCTTTTTCTAATGGAACTGATTTTAGAATTAGTTGTTTTTTAACAGCTTCAATTTGATGTAATTCATCTTCTTTAGCACAATTAATTAGAAACATACAGGCCGCAAAAAACAAAACTCCAATAGATAGAATTTTCCTGATACTGATTTTCTTATTCATATATTTTTTGTTTCTACAAGTTTAAAGCTTTATTTTTTTAAGTTGATGCGGTTTAACCGTACTTTATGTGCGGGTGAACCGCACTTTTAACTTGATTTTGAGTTCATTTTAAAAAAACAAGAGTTAAATATTCCTTTAAATAATAATTTAGAGTTATTGATTAATTTTTAATCCTCTAATTTTATTTTATAAATTTGAAGAGGTAGCTAACTTTAAATCAATACAATGTCTGAAGAAACAAAAAACAAAGGAGATCAAAATACTAATTCTGCTGAAAATGTAGATCATAAAGCAAAAGAAACAATAAATAATATTTCTGAAAAAGCAGAAGAATACGCTAAAATAGCGGAAGAAAAATTGGCTAATTTTGCGGGAGAAGCTGGTGAAAAACTAGCTGATTTAGCCGATGATGCTAAAGAAGCTTTTTCTGATGCAAAGCAAAAAGTATCTGAGGCTTTGGCTAGTGAAGAAGCTGAAAACATTAAAACTAAGGCAAAGGAATTAACAGACGAAGCAAAGGAAACGTTAAAAGATTTTTCAGAAAAAGCAGCAGAATTTGCTGGGGAAGCTGGGGAAAAGATTGCTGATTTTGCTGAGGAAGCCAATGAAGAAATTAAAGAATCTAAAGGAAAAGCGAAGAACTTTTTTCAACGTTTGTTCGGAAAATAGATTTATATAAAAAGACCAATCCTAGTTAAAGAATTGGTCTTTTTTATATATTATCGATAGTAGAAAAATTAAGGTTCGATAGTTCCTTCTTCAGCTATTAAACCAAAAAACTTATCTAAGTTTGGTAGAATAACTATTCTAGTTCTGCGGTTTCTAGCTCTATTAGTTGCTGAGGTGTTTTCAACCAAAGGCACAGAACTACCTCTTCCTGAGGCAATTAACCTATTAGGTTCTACACTATACTTTTTCTCTAACAATCGTACAATTGACGTAGCGCGTTTTACACTTAAATCCCAATTGTCTTGAACTACAGCATTCTTGATTGATCTTGAGTCTGTATGCCCCTCAATCATAACATCCATGCTTGGCTCAGAATTAATCACATTTGCTAATTGTTGAATTAATTTATGTGCTTTCTTTTTAACTCTATAGCTTGCTGTATTAAATAATAAATTATCTGCTACAGAAATCATTACGACTGTCTTATCAATATTAATATCTATATCATCTGAGTTCTCTAGTTCTGAAGTATTAATTGATTTCTTTAAATTATACGCAATAGCTACATCCAAAGAATCTTTGAGTGTCTTAGCATTTTCTAAAGCAGCAGGATCAACTTTTGCTAACGTTTCTTTCATTTTCTCTTTTAAAGAATTTGAAATCACAGTTGTATTCCCAACCATGTCTAACTTAACGTTATTTTCTTCTTGTAAATTTGTGTTGTAATTTTTTAATGAGTTTATCTTTTCATTATAGTTTTCTACTCTTTGTTCAATTTTAGCAAACTTAGCTTCTAATTCTTGTTTTTCTAAAGTAGTCTGCTGTAAATTACCTTTTGTACTTTGATACTGCTCTTCTAATGCTAAATATTTCTTTTTTGAAACACAAGAGCTCATTACCAAAGCGGTAACGCCTAGTAGGATTATTGTTTTTTTCATGTTAATAATTGATTTAAAATTGGTTTAGTAGAATAACGAATAGAACACGGTAATTATTGTAACAAAAAACGCTACCGATTGGTAGCGTTTTTAATTTAACTCTTAGTATTTTCTATTTATTTGCATCTTCACTAGCTCTTCTTTCAAGTTCTGCCTGAAATTCTTCCATAACAGGTTTTACTGTACTGTCAGGTATATCTGCAACTTTAATATACATTAAACCGTCTACTGCATTATTAAATTTTGGATCTACATTAAATGCTACTAAACGTGCATTTTGTTTTACATATTTTTTAATTAATACAGGTATTCTTAATGCTCCTGGTTCAATTTCATCGATTATTTTATCAAACTTTTGCATGTCTGCTTCTGTAGCATCAAAAACAAAATCTTTATCTCCGTCTTTCAACTTAACCTTGAATTCTTTCTTAGGATGAATATACTGTGCCACATACGGATCGTAATAATGTGACTTCATAAATTCAATCATTAATGATTTTGAAAATTCAGAAAATTGATTACTAATACTTACACCTCCCATAAGATATTTATATTTAGGATAGCGTAGTGTAACATGTACAATTCCTTTCCATAATAAAAACAATGGCATTGGCTTTTGCTGGTATTCTTTCTTAATGAAAGCTCGACCTAGTTCTATGGTTTGCTCCATCATAGAATACAATTCTGGTTCAATCCTAAAAAGCGAATGAATATAAAACCCATGAATTCCGTGCTTTTTAAATATATCTTTACCTAATCCCATTCTGTAGGCTCCAACTAATGTTTTCTTATGGTTATCCCACAGTAATAAATGGTAATAATATTTATCGTGCTTATCTAAATCTAACGAATTATTTGTTCCTTCTCCTACGGCTCTAAATGTAATTTCACGTAAACGTCCTATTTCATGTAACAAATTTGGTATTACCTTGGCTGACGCAAAGAATACTTCGTAATTTTTACTTTCTAATAAACGCTTCCCATCATCTCTTAATTCGTCAACTTCTTTAGTAAATAATTCAGGGTTTTTCTGAGTACTAATACTCTTAACTTTCTTCGGAATCTTTAGCTTTTGTGTAGAGATCAGCTTTTGATTTTTCTCAAAAGGATTTGCCAGCATGTAGGTCTTTTTTCTCAAAAACTCATAAAAAGCAGGTATTTCCTTAAAATTATTCTGATCTGCTACTGAAATAGGCTTACCTATTCGTACTTTAATTATCCTATGTTTTTGGGATAATAGCTCTGACGGAAGTTTAGCTGTTCTTAATGTATCACTAATTTTGGAAAGGATGTAAAACAATCGACTGTTCTTGGCGTGAAAGTAAATAGGAATTACAGGTACTCCTGCTTTCTTTATTAATTTAACAGCTCCTTCTTCCCATTCTTTATCTACCATTAATTTTCCATCACGATACGTTGAAACTTCACCTGCTGGAAAAATACCCAATGGTTTACCTTCTCTCAAATGCATCAGTGCATTTTTTATTCCAGCTACACTAGACTTTGCATCCTTATGATTTTCAAAAGGATTAACAGGCATTACATAAGGTTTTAACGGATCGACTCTATGTAATAGAAAATTAGCAATTATCTTGTAATCCGGTCTGTGCTCTACTAATAAACGTAATAATAAGATACCATCGATTCCTCCCAAAGGATGGTTAGAAATTGTTATGAAGGGACCTTCTTTTGGAATTCGTTTGAAGTCCTCTTCAGGAACTTCAAATTCAATTTGAAATTCATCTAAAAGGCCTTTTAAAAATGGTAAATCATTTTTATGCTTATGTTTGTTGTATACTTTATTTGCAGTAGAAATTCGTAAGACTTTCATTAATAACCAGCCAATAAATGTACCTAAAATACCTAATTTATCAACCTTAATAGCCTTTGCAACTTCTTTAGATGTAACTAAACCCATAGTTTGGTGTTAACGTAAACCGCAAATATATGAGAAAAATATTCTTATTGCATGTTTTCTTGTATAACTAACTGTGCTGTTTCTGTATTAATTTGTCTTATAATCGCTTTACCTCTGGTTTTAATATTTTTAATTGCTATATCATCAAAATGTCGTATCGTATACAAAGTAACGTTCTTATATGATTTTATATTAAATGAAGATTGGAGGTCCTTATAAAAGTTCTCAAACTCATTAAACTTATCCTCGATACAAACTGAAAAACTAATGGCCGAGTTTTGTATTAGGTTTACTTTAAGTTTATAGTTATGTAGCTTTTTAAAAACTGCACTTATATTATCTTCAACCATAAAAGAAAAGTCTTTAGCTGATATCGATACTAGTATTTGATTTTTCTTCACAATATAACATGGTACTTCTGGTTCTATTCCATAGCATGCGGATACTGATGTTCCTTCTTGGTCTAAATTATCAAAAGAGCGAACATATAATGGTATTTGCTTTTGTTCTAAAGGTTGAATTGTTTTTGGGTGTATTACTGAAGCTCCATAAAAAGCCATTTCTATTGCTTCAGTATAGGATATCTTTCTTAATAACTCTGTTTCGTCAAACACTCTAGGATCTGCATTTAAAACTCCAGGTACATCTTTCCAAATAGTTACACTTTCTGCTCCTAAACAATACGCAAAAATTCCTGCTGTATAGTCAGAACCTTCTCTTCCTAATGTTGTTGTTGTATCTCTGTGTCTTCCCAAGAAACCTTGAGTAATATTAAGCTTACTCCTATCTATTTTATTTACAATCGTTGCTTCGGTTAGTTTCCAATCAACTTTAGCGCCTCTAAAACGATCATCAGTTTTTATAAACTCTCTAACATCAAGCCATGTGTTAGTTATTCCTATTTCATTTAAATATGCACTAACAATACTTGTAGAAAGTAACTCTCCAAATCCAACCATCTGATCGTATATATAGTCGTAATCATCTGAAGTGTTTTTTGCCATTAGCATGCTTAACTCGCCAAATAAGAAATTAATACTGTCGTATACCTTGTGACCTTTATTAAACAACCCTAAAAGCATTTCATTATGAAACACTTTTATAAATTTAAATGCTTCTTCTACATCGTCTGTGTTGTTATGGTATGCATTTATTAAGCGTTCAAAAGCATTTGTCATTTTACCCATTGCCGAGATAACAACTAATGTTTCTTCTACACCTTCGTGTTGTAAAACACGTGCAACATTTTTAACAGCATCTGGACTTTTAACCGATGCTCCTCCAAATTTAAAAATTCTCATGTATAAATTTTTCTAGCCCTTCTTGATTCATTTGAGCAACTCTCCATTCTTCAAAAACATTGGCCCCCGTGTTTCTGTAAAATTCTATAGCATTTGTATTCCAATCTAATACTTCCCAAGCTACTCGCTTATAATTATTTTCATGAGCATACTTCAATACAGATGCGTATAACGCCTTTCCTGCACCTATTCCTCTTTGATTTGCTGTAACCATTAAATCTTCTAGATGAATCGTTTTACCTTTCCATGTAGAATAGCGTTCGTAAAATAATGCCATTCCTATGATACTCCCTTCCGCTGTTTCTGCTACGAAAGTTTTAAATCTTGGACGATCAGAAAAGCCATCTCTAATTAGATCTCCTAAAGAAATCTCAACCGCATCTGGTTCTTTCTCGAAAACTGCCAACTCTACGATTAAGTCTAAAATTGACTTTGCATCTTTGTGCTTTCCTTCTCTAATAATGAAACTCATACTCATAATTTCTGCAAAATTAATTTTTATTATAATTGGTTAAAAAAAATAACAATTTACAACACATAATTTGCTTTTGTTGATTTTTTCATTTGAGCCAACTAAGTTAAAATTATTACACTAAAACGTTGTAGTTACATAAAAAAGTTGGCATCTTTGTGGCTGATACTAATCGTGTATTTCCTTAATTATGGCTAGAAAAAATCAAACCCTTGGTGAATTTATTATTGAAAATCAATCTTCTTTTAAATATACCTCAGGTGAACTCTCGCGTTTAATAAATTCTATCCGCTTGGCTGCTAAAGTAGTTAATCATGAAGTTAACAAAGCAGGATTAGTAGATATTATTGGCGCTGCTGGTGAAACTAATGTTCAGGGAGAAGATCAACAAAAATTAGATGTTTATGCAAATGATAAGTTTATTCAAACTTTGACGAATAGAAACATTGTTTGTGGTATTGCAAGTGAAGAAGAAGATGATTTTATTATTGTAAATAGTCAAGATGAGAATCATCAAAATAAATATGTGGTTTTAATGGATCCTTTAGATGGATCATCTAACATAGATGTTAATGTTTCAGTAGGAACCATTTTTTCTGTTTACAGACGTATAACACCTGTAGGAACACCTGTACAAATAGAAGATTTTCTACAAAAAGGAAACGAACAAGTTGCAGCAGGTTATGTTGTTTATGGAACTTCTACGATGTTAGTATACACAACTGGGGATGGTGTTAATGGATTTACATTAAACCCTGCCATAGGAACGTTTTACTTATCACACCCAAATATGCAGTTTCCTGAAGACGGAAAAATATACTCCGTAAATGAAGGTAATTATATTCATTTTCCACAAGGTGTAAAAAACTACATAAAATACTGTCAAGAAGAAGAAGGCGATAGACCATATACAAGTAGATATATTGGATCTCTTGTTTCTGACTTTCATCGTAATATGATTAAAGGGGGTATTTATATGTATCCTAAAAGTTCTAAAAATTCAAATGGTAAATTACGTTTGTTATATGAATGTAATCCTATGGCTTTTCTAGCGGAACAAGCTAATGGAAAAGCTTCAGATGGTTTTATGCGAGTTATGGATATTGAACCTACTGAATTACATCAACGTGTTCCTTTTTTCTGCGGAAGTAAAAATATGGTAGAAAAAGCAGAAGAATTTATGACGTTTCCTTCTAGTGAAAAGTAAAAATATTAAAAAATAGTTATTAACTATATCTACATAAATTTCTATTAGGGCTAACCATTGTTGGTCCTAATTGAAATTATTCTACAATAATGTTTAGAAAATAGAACATAAATAGTATCTCAAAAAATACATTTTCTTAGCTTATTAAGCTAGCGTATTTAAAAGAAGTTTTGAATAAAAAAGTCTGTTTCTAAATTACGAAAAACAAAATCTAATCAACTTATTGCTGAACTTAGTTCATTAAAGCGAACTCATAATAGCGTTTTATTTAAATTTTTAACACCTATTAACATTTGTTAATGATGTGATTGGTTTAGAGGTTGTACATTCGACGTATAAATCTATAAATTAAATTTTAACATTAAAATAATGAAAATACTCAGAAGTCCCCTATCATTAGCAATTGGTTTATTGCTATTTACAAGTTGTAATGATAATAATGAAATAATTGATCAAGAGCCGTTAACTAATAATGAATATTCAAATTATAATTACATTTATAAAAACCAAACCTATACTCAAAACGAGATAGAAGATTCTTTCCCAAACTTATTAAGTAGTTCGTATGTTCTATTTGAGAATAAAGAGAAAGGTTATATATATGATACTGAAGAAGAAGCAAACAATCATAATGAAAATTTCCTAAAGAATACACAAAGTAGAGAAGATTACAATAATGAAACTTGGGGTTTCAAAGTTAGATTTTATGAACACGAAAACTTCAAGGGAAGATGGTGGCAATATAGAAAGCAAAGAATATCGGTTCATACTTTTGAAGTTAAAGGAAACATTCCTTCGTGGTTAAATGACAAAGCTTCCTCTATTGTATTAGATGAAATAGACCACTCTAAGCATAGAAGCGGTGTAAATGCAGTTGGACTTACATGTTACCAAGATTACAATCAAAAAGGAAGAAAAGTATATTCCAGTGCATATCACTGGTTCTTGGGACATCAAAATAAAAAAACATGGAAAGATCTAAGAAAAGGAAATTGGAATGATAAAATATCTTCATGGTCTGTTAGTGGCGGAGGAGGTCGATAACGTTTAGTGAAATAAATTTATTAAACCTTCCTTCTATTAGAATTAACCATTGTTAGTCCTATTTTTTTATAGTAAATTCGTGGTAACAAAATTAATTGAATCAAATAAACAATCATTATGGCTTTTAAATTACCGGAATTAGGGTACGCTTACGATGCGTTAGAACCAAATATAGATGCTAGAACTATGGAAATTCATTATTCGAAGCATCATAATGGATATACAAATAAATTAAATGCAGCAATTGAAGGTACTGATTTAGAAGGAAAATCAATTGAAGATATTTTAGCGAACTTAGACATGAATAATGCTGGAGTTCGTAATAATGGTGGTGGTTTTTATAATCACTCATTATTTTGGAATGTAATGAACCCAGAAGGTAAGGGTCGTTTATCTGGAGAGTTGAAAGATGCTATTGAAGCAGAATTTGGTTCTTTTGATGCTTTTAAGGATGCGTTCTCTAAAGCAGCGGCTACTCAGTTTGGTTCTGGATGGGCATGGTTATGTGTTCATAAAGGAGGTAAAGTTGAGGTTTGTTCTACACCAAATCAAGATAATCCATTAATGCCAGGTGTTGCTTGTGAAGGAACTCCTGTTTTAGGATTAGATGTATGGGAACATGCTTACTATTTAAATTATCAAAACCGTCGTCCTGATTACATTGAAGCTTTCTTTAATGTAATTAACTGGAACGAAGTTGAAAGAAGATATGCTGAAGCTAAGTAATTATAATTTATAATTGCAGTAAAGATTTAAACCTCTAAAATGAATACATTTTAGAGGTTTTTTATATGTGGTATTTATACTTTCTGAAATCGTATAGCTTTTATTCGTTCTTCAAAATTAACTTCATCCACAGGTAATTTTACTTGTTCAAATAATATTAATAATTCTTCGGAGTGCTGTGCTGAAGTTAGTTTCAATAAATTAAAATATACAAAAGAACTCCACATAACAGCTTTTAGTTCAGTTTTACTTTCATTATACATTCTAATTTCTACCAACAAGTTTTTATTTCCATAGTTAATTAACTGAGAGGTTATAGTTACTACTTCCATTAACGTGGCTGGTTTTATATACGCTATTTGATGTGTTGAAACCACCCAACTTTTACCCGTTTCTTTTCCGTGTTCGTAAATATCTAAGTTATAATTATCGATTATTTGATCTTCTCTAGCGTTAATTAAATAATTAAAATACGCAGCATTGTTTAGGTGATTGAAAGGATCACAATCTTGAAATCTGATTTTTGTTTTACTTTCTAATATTTTTAGTAGTTCCATGAAATTTATTTTAAAATATACCGATTGGTATATTTTTGATTAAAAAAATAGTTACTGTATTAATTCTTGTTTTATAATTTGCTCCATAAACACAGAAGCATCAATAGTATAATGCTCATCATTCATTATGTACGACATATAAATAGCTCCTTCAATCATATAAAAAAAGCGTTTTGCATATAACATGCTATCTATAGTTTTTTTTATTTCATTCGATTTTTTACCATTGTCTAACAATATTTCAAATTGATCTAGAATTCTTTGGTTATAAGATTTTACCATATTAGCAATTGATGAGTTATGATTGTTAGCATCTACACCGATATTTAAAATAGGACAACCACCAAATTGTTTATTGTATGCGTAATATTTCTTATAAAATGATGCTATTTTAAATAATTTATCTAGTGGTGTTTTTCCTTTTTCTATTTCTTTATTTAAATCTTTCAATACTCTTCTTACAGAAAACCGAAATGCTTCAATGGCTAAACTTTCTTTATTTTCAAAATGTCCGTATATCGCTCCTTTTGTTAAACCAGTTGCTTCTGTAATTTTAGATAAACTCATTGCAGCATACCCGTTCTTATTAAAGATTGGTGCAACTGTTGCTATTATAAAGGCTTTTGTTTTTTCTGATTTAGACATCTAATTTAACTATTAGCCAAATATATTAATTTACTATCAACGTAAAAATTATCAATTCCTCAATGCTTGCTCTAAATCATTTAATAAATCATTAACATCTTCAATACCAACACTTAAACGAATTAAAGAATTTGTTATTCCAATTTTTAAACGCTCAGCTTCAGGAATCGAAGCGTGCGTCATTGTTATTGGATGACTCACTAAGCTTTCGATTCCTCCTAAAGATTCTGCTAACGTAAATACTTGGGTGTTTTCTAGAAATTTTAATGCGGCATCTTTACTTTCATCTTGTAACCGAAAGGAAACCATACCACCAAAGTCTTTCATTTGCTTTTTGGCTATACTGTGGTTTGGATGATTCTTGAAACCTGGATAATATACTTCTGCAATTTTAGGATGTTTTACTAAGTATTTGGCTACTACTTCACAATTTTCACAGTGTCGTTGCATTCTTACATGTAATGTTTTTATTCCTCTTAATGCCAAAAAAGAATCCATTGGCCCAGCAATAGCTCCAGCTGCAAACTGTATAAAGTGTAATTCTTTAGCCAATGTAGTATCTTTTACAACTAAAGCTCCCATGACAATATCTGAATGTCCTCCCAAATATTTGGTAGCTGAATGCATAACGATATCGCTCCCTAGTTCTAAAGGTTGTTGTAAAAAAGGTGTAGCAAAAGTATTATCTACAGCAATTAAAATAGAGCTGTCTATTGATTTTACTGATGAAGCTATCGCTGCTATATCAGTAATTTTCATTAATGGATTTGTAGGTGTTTCAATCCAAACTAATTTTGTTTTCCCTGAAATAGCAGTGGTTACATTATCTACTTCGTTCATATCAACAAACTGAAACTTCAATCCATATTTCTCATATATTTTAGTAAAAATACGATAAGTACCTCCATATAAATCATCACCTGCTATAACCTCATCACCCGGTTTTAATAATCGTAATACACAATCAATTGCAGCTAAACCCGAAGAGAACGCAAATCCATGAGTACCATTTTCAATAGCAGCAAATGCATTTTCTAAAGCTGTTCTTGTTGGATTTGCTGCTCTTGAATATTCATAACCTTTATGAGCTCCCGGACTAGATTGTGCGTATGTAGAGGTTTGAAAAATAGGAGTCATTACAGCTCCTGTAGCCTCTTCATGTTTTTGACCTCCATGTATTGTTTTTGTATTGAATTTCATTACGCAGTATTTCTAGTTTTAAGTTGAAAGTTTATTTTAAGCTTTATACTAATTTAGATAATGCCATAATAATACCTAGATGTATTCCTTCATGTAAATTATTGAATGCAATAGCATTATCTATTGAAGTTAACACAAAACCTGTACTTGTTGGATATTCTTGATACTCCTGGAAAATTCCTTCATTATAATCCTCTTGAAGTGTGTCTGGTAATCCCAATAATAATTCTTTTACCTCCTCGAAATCTTCAGGTGTTAGTTCTTCTGTAGGAAATGTTCCTTTTCTATAATTTTCTATTAAATCATCTGGAATTAAACATTGTAAACCTGATAATTTATAATGCAACAACTGTTGAGTTACAACAATATGCGCAACGTTCCATGCTATATTGTTTTTAAATCCTTCAGGAATTTTATGTAATTGCTCATGGCTTAGTCCTTCTATTTTTTTTATAACCAATGCTCTCGATTTCCTGAGAACTTCAAATTGTTCATTCATTTTTGATTGTATTTAGTAATTTATAAAGATATTTAATTTCAGTGAGCTTCTGAAAAGAATTATCCTTCACATCATATTAAAACTACTAATAAACGATTGAAAACATCACTCATTTTAACTATTTTTGAATACCTGAATTTAAAAATTAAAAATTTTGAAAAAAGTATATTTCCTACAAACATGCGATACTTGTAGAAGAATCTTGAAAGAAGTAAACATTGAAGGTTTTGAAAAACAAGAGATAAAATCTAACCCCATCACCTCTTCTCAATTAGATGAACTTTACGAATTATCGAATAGTTACGAAGAGTTATTCAATAAAAGAGCAAAATTATACAGAGAAATGGATTTGAAAAATCAGGATTTGTCAGATAAAGATTATCGTCAGTATATTTTAGATGAATACACATTTTTAAAACGTCCTGTGTTTGTTGTAGAAGATAAAATATTTATTGGTAACAGTAAGAAAGTCGTAGAAGCTTTAAAAGCCAATATTAACTAACTTCCAAAATCTCATACCCATATTAAAAACTTTTAAGAAGGCTTTGTAATCACTCATGCTATTTAATTATTTATGCCCGTTGGTGTTTTATATTTTTAGCGATATAACCTTATTATCAAGGTTTACTTTAATAACTAACCCCCAAAATTTATCAAAATGCGTAACTCAAAATTACTTTCAACTTTACTAATTTGTACATTCCTCCTAATTTTTCAATCTTGCGATGATAATAAAGATGAAATGGATGGAGATGCTAATAAATCCTATGAAGTAACTTATCGGATAGCACTTTCTGGTGATAATATTATCAGCGATAATCCTGTTTACAAGTATAAAAAATCAGATGGAAGTTTAGTGGAAGAACCTCTTTTTGGAGAAGATTTCAGTACTAAGTTCTTAAATTTTGAAAATGGAAATGAAGTTTTACTAGACTTTAGTGTTACGACACAAAAAAGTTTTACAGTAAAAATTAGTATTACTGGTAAACAAGATGGTACTACTGTATTCTTAAAAGAGAGTGAACGTACCATTACAAATCCTAGTGCTCCTATCAAATTAGATCTTTCTGTTGGAGGATGTAATATTCCATGTAACTAAAAGCTAAATAATAATCTCTGAGTGTTTACTCAGAGATTATTATGATCAAAATATATTTTCAATTTCTTATAAATTAAGTAATAAATCTTACATATCTTTTTTTATAGACGATACTACAGAAGCAAATTCGTCTTTAGTTAAAGAGATTGACAAGCCTACAATTACCATTTTATCACTGTCGCTATTAGCTTTTATAATAATTTCTTTTATTAGATCGTCATCTTCTTTAAAATACACCGAAGCTTTACTATCACCATCTTTTACTTTAACTAAAGTTTTTATAGCATTAGATTTTACATAATGCTTGAATCTCTTTTCTGTAATATTTTCTTTATTGGTAAACACCATTACCTTACAATTTTTTGCTTTTCTCACCAGTATATCAAGCTCTTCTGTATCTTGATCCTCTGATAAAAAGTTGGCTAATGAAACAGGAACACTCATTGTGAATTGAGAATTACTTTTATTAGCATTGTAAAATGAAGTGTAGGTAGCTTTTTGGGCATTTATAAATAGTGTGCAAAAAAGAAAGGTAATAGATAATACAATTTGTTTCATGACTCTTGGTTTTATAAGGAAGACGATAATCATAAAAAATTGTTACAAAAAAAATCCTGCTTACAGCAGGATTTTAATTCACTTATAAATGTAATTTCAAATTAGGTTACTTCAGCTTTGTTGGATGCTGTAACAACTAGATTGAATACAACTAAACCAAATCCTGCCTTATTAATAGTGTCTCCAACATTATAAATAATGCTCAATATATTATCACTTGTGTAACTTTAACCATGTATTTGTTCTTAATAAAGCATTTTCTCTGATATCTTGCCAGAAAAGATTAATATCACCAGCATGGTAGTTGTTTAAAAAGGACATGAAAAATCGAAGTGGAAATTTCGGATTTGTACTCCAAACTAAACCGTCTGTAATTTCTATTTTTAAAGCTTTTTTATATAGTTTGCCGTTAGTGTATAAGAAACCCTTGTGCTGATCTAATGTTGTCTTTTTGTCTAAATTCCAAGTAATCGGATTTGTTGTTACACTTCCTTTATACCAATTCTTATCTTTCTTTGGATATTTATTTTTTTTGTATGTATTCCAAGCAATAAATCCAGAAGTTTGGTTAGGTGAATTCATAACTTTAATCGTTTTAAATTCATCTTCTTTAATTCTAATACCAGGAATATATGCTGCAATAAGTTTTTTTTGTAGTGGTTTGCCATCAAATAGTTCTTTTAGTAAACGTATAATGTGTGTAGTACCTTGACTATGTCCAACCAAAAGCATAGGGCGACTATTATTATACTTTTTTAAGTATACTTGAAATGCGTTCTTAACATCAGAGTATGCTAAATCCTGAGCTTGTTTTCCTCCTTCATTATAAAGTTTATAGGACCGCAAATGTGCTTGTCTGTAAAAAGGCACATAAACTTTTCCAGAAGTCGCAAATGCGGAAGCTTGCATAGTTACCGCTTTAGTAAGTATGGTTTCATTTTGTTCTTTATCGTCAATAGGAACGTTCCAACGTATATCTTTTTTATCTGTTATTAAAGTAGGATATACATAAAAAACGTCAGCTTGTAAAGTATCAAGATTAGTCGATGCGTATTTTTTAAATACCTCGGAATATTTTGTTGGTAAAACTGCCCAAGACTTTTCTTTAGTATAGTCTGGAGCAGTTGGTATATTTTCTTTCTTAAAGGCTTGTGTTTTGTATGTAGATTTACAACTAGTAATTAATATTATAAGTAGAAAAGAACACGTAATTCTACCAAACATAGTATTACTTATAATCTTCATATGACTTTTCTTCAATTAAATCTGAACCGGTAAACGTATTAATTTCTTTTTTTAGTACTGAACGATCGTCATTGGTAAAATAAACTGCTCTTGCTAATGTTACAAATGTTTCTCCAAAATCTTTAGTGCGTTCACACTCTCTTATATCGTCTTCTATTTTCCATAACTTTCTATTTACTGCTAATAAATCTTTATGAAACTTCTTAAGTTGATTTTCATCTGATGCTTCGGTGTATATAGTTCTTACAACAGGAGTAAGTACATCGTATTCATGTTGCACATTCGCTAATTTTTTCGAATCTTTAATCTCGGAAAGTTTTATTTCCAGGATTGTGTATTTATCTATAATTTCCCCGTTAGATACTTCAATTTTCATCTGTTTAGTCATTTAGGTTTATGAAAAACGTCTATCTATAATTTCTAATAAACGATTCTCATATAATTCTTTAGTACTCCAATCATAATCTGGCTTTACCATTCTCTGAATGAAATTCTTGGCTTCTCTTTGAGTTTTAAATGTGTTTAATTGAGATACTACTCTATTAAAATCATTTTGATCTCCATTAAATAAGTGTTTTACGAAAGCAATACGATCATTTAAATCTATTTGAACGGTGCTGGTATGCTGCAATCTATCGTTAATTGTTCTCTGCGGCTCTATTTTTTGAAATAGATCTGCCATCACATCAACAGGAAGTGTATCTTTAAGTTCATCCTCAAGTGTTGGCGTTTTCAATTCTTCAATAAACTTTGCGTCATTCTTTGTATTCGTATCTTCTTGAAATAATAGATTTTCAAGTTCATCAAAAGGTTGCTCTAATACTTCTTCTACCTTCTCTTGTTTCTTTTCTTCTAACTCTTCAGTTTTTACAGTAATTTTCTCAGCTTCACTCTCTTTTACTTCTTCACTAATCTTATTTTCAAGAATATCCTCTACTGCTGGCACATCCTTTTTTGATTCCTCATGTAAGATTAATTTCTCTATTTTTTCAGTCTTTACTAATTCTTTGTCAATTTCATCTTCAACATTATCGTTCTCTTTTTCAACAACTTTAGGTAATTTCTTCTGTTCTTCAATCTTTGGAACGTCATTTTTAGCTACTATTTTTTCGTTGGTAGTATCTTCTGTGTCGTTCCCTTCCTCTATTACTTCCTCTAACTTGTGAATAATAATTTCCTCTTTATTCTTACCTTTATCTTTCTCTTCAAGTTCAGATTTTTCTTTGAGAATTATACGTTCTTCGATTTTTGAAGTTAATGCCTCTTTAGTAGTATCAGCCTGGGGTGTTGTATTTATGTATTCTTCTACATAAGCTAACAAAGCAAGCTTTTCATATACTTCATGAGCCTTCTCCTTCAATGCCACTATATCTTCTTTATTTTTCATTTGTAAGATACTGTGTGCT
The DNA here is from genome assembly GCA_020629275.1 of Tenacibaculum sp. Lineage (GTDB taxonomy): Bacteria > Bacteroidota > Bacteroidia > Flavobacteriales > Flavobacteriaceae > Polaribacter. The sequence goes on from JAHDDQ010000007.1 coordinate 70,785, forward strand.
AAACTTGTTAAATCTGAAGCCAATTTTTTGTGCATAAGTTTCAGTAGGTTTTATTTTTTGCTTTTAAAATTTAATAAATTTGTTGTTTGCTAAAAAGCATGACAAAAATAGATAAATTGAGCATTAAAATTACAAAATGTTTCTTGAAAACACAGTAAATCACACAGAACAATTTGGATGGATTGAGGTAATTTGCGGCTCAATGTTTTCTGGAAAAACCGAAGAGTTAATCCGAAGGTTAAAAAGAGCACAGTTTGCAAAACAACGTGTTGAAATATTTAAACCCGCAATAGACGTTCGTTACGACGATGAAGAGGTTGTTTCTCATAACGATAACAGAATTCGTTCTACACCAGTACCTGCATCTGCCAACATAAGACTTTTAGCGAACAATGTTGATGTTGTTGGTATTGATGAAGCACAATTTTTTGATGATGAAATTGTTGCTGTTTGTAACGATTTAGCTAATAGAGGTATTCGTGTAGTCGTAGCTGGTTTAGACATGGATTTTAAAGGAAATCCTTTCGGACCAATGCCTGCATTAATGGCTACTGCCGAATATGTAACCAAAGTACATGCTGTTTGTACAAGAACTGGTAACTTAGCGCATTATAGTTTTAGAAAAGCTGAGAGCGATAATATTGTATTGTTAGGAGAAACACAAGAATATGAACCGCTAAGTAGGGCTGCCTATTACAAAGCAATGAAGCAGCAACAAATTCAAAAACAAGAAGAAGAGGAATGAATAATCATGTAACTGTATTAGAAATTGATGCAAATGCTGTTTTGCATAATTTAAATTACTTCAAGCAAAAACTAAAATCTGAAACAAAAATTTTAGCCGTTGTTAAAGCTTTTGGTTATGGTAGTGATGCAATAGAGATCGCCAAAATAGTAGAAAAGGATGTTGATTATTTTGCTGTTGCTTATGCAAATGAAGGTATTAATTTACGTGAAGCAGGAATTACAACACCTATTTTGGTTTTACATCCTCAAATAGCGAATATAAAAGATATTGTTAAACATAGATTAGAACCTAACTTATATAATTTTAAAATTCTTGATGCATTTTTGGCATATGCTAATGAAGTTCCTTTAATGAATTATCCTATTCATATTAAATTTAATACTGGATTAAATAGATTAGGTTTTTGGCATACTGATGTTCCTAATATATTAGCTACACTAAAACAATCCAATAATGTAATTGTGCAATCATTATTTTCGCATTTAGCAGCTAGTGAAGATGTTAATGAGCAAGAGTTTACCATAAATCAAATTAATAATTTTGCTTACATTGTTAAGCAGGTATATGAGCATTTAGGATACGAACCTATGATTCATATCTTAAACACTTCTGGCGTTATTAATTACGCTAAAGCTCAGTTCGACATGGTTCGTATTGGAATAGGTTTGTATGGTTTTGGAAACACTCCAAATGAAACAGCTAATCTTAAAAATACGCACCTATTGAAATCTGTTATTTCTCAGATCACTTTAATAAAACCTGGGGAAACCGTAGGATATAACAGAGCATTCGTAGCAAGTAAACCAACAAAAAGTGCTACAATTCCTATTGGTCATGCCGATGGTATTTCTAGACGATTAGGTAATAAAAACGGATTTGTGGTTGTTAACGGTCAACCTGCTCCCATTATTGGAAATGTTTGTATGGATATGATTATGGTTGATGTTACTAATATTGACTGTAAAGAGGAAGATGAGGTTATCATCTTTAACCACCAACAGCATATTGAATTTATGGCACATAAATGTGAAACTATTCCTTACGAAATTTTAACTGCCTTGTCCCAACGAATAAAAAGATTGGTGAAACGTTAAAAAATTCTTAAATTGTGATTATTAATAACAATTAAAAAACAAATAATCATGTTAAAAGAGTTTAAGGAGTTTATCACAGGCGGTAATGTAATTGAATTTGCTGTCGCGGTAATTATGGCTGGTGCTATTGGTACCGTTGTAAAAGGTTTCGTAAGTAATATTGTGATGCCAGTAGTTGGTATGTTTACCGGGGGTGTAAGTTTTGCTGATAAAAAAATCATTTTATCTGAAGCAATTGTTGATGCAGCTGGAAAAGTATCTCAACCTGAAAATGCAATTATGTACGGAGCTTGGATAGATTCTATAATCAACTTAATTATTGTCGGTTTTGTTATGTTTATGATGATTAAATCATATAACAAAATGAAAAAGAAAGAAGAAGAGGCTCCAGCAGAACCAGCAGGACCATCTCAAGAAGATTTATTAGCTGAAATTAGAGACCTACTTAAAAAAGATTAATTTATTTCTTTTAACTACTACATATAAAAAAGGCTCGC
>JAHDDQ010000008.1 GCA_020629275.1 Tenacibaculum sp.
ATAAATCTATAAAAAAAATAATAAAAAATATGAAAAATTTAACTTTAATTATTTTTTTGCACAATAATAGCATGTAATAAAGAAGATATAAATACAGATATATCCAACTCTTCCAATATCGAGAATGACTGCCAAAGTGCCACTTCTTTTGAAAAACAAGAACCTTTAATAGCCAATACAGGGTATTCAAGCTTAACCTGCCAATTAGATGAAAATCGATATGTTGTTTTACACTATGGATCTATTCTAGACGGTGGATTTAGCTATCAATTTTTTAATAAGAAAGGTGAACCTGTCAGTAGCGAATTCTTTTTTGAATCAAATATGCGAGTAACTGATCTAGTCGCTAGAAATGGTGGAGGTTTTATGGTTTTGGAAACTAGTAGTATGACATTTGGTATATCTGGTGGTTCTAATATACCTCCACAAGTAGAAACGAAAGGAAGAATAACAGGGTTTAACCATAACGGAACTCCTGACTTCGGACCGTTCCACTGTAGCATTGCTACTAAGGATATAATTACTGATGGTCAAAACGAGTTTCTAGTTGCTGGTTTTAATGGTTCTATCTATTCCATGGGAAATTTAGCCATAACTAAAGTAGATAACCTAGGTAATCAAGAAAGCTTTTACTATAATCCTATAGATGCAAACGCCTCTAACGCTCTTCTATACAATGATATAAAACTTATAAAAAATAATAAAGACAACACTATTATTGTCCTATATACAGCAAAAGATAGTCAGATAGTAGGTTTATTTAGTATTAAAATGGATGGAGAAATTAAACTTTCAAACCAAATTTTGATAAATTCTAGTGACTCTAGATACTACATAGAGAAAGTTATGGAAATTTCAGAAGATCAATATATTGTAGTTGGCAATAAAAATGATGGAGATTCTGATGGCTTTTATCTTACATTTGATAGTGATGGCAACTTCAGTTCACCCGAAGAAATTGGAACGCCAAATAATGATTACTTTTCAGATATAAGTACGACAGTCAATAGCAATGAAGGATATGCAATCATTGGACATAGCAATGGATTCGGTTTTAATCATAAACCATTCATTATAAAATTAGACAAAACAACTCTATATCAAAATCCAATACAGCATTTTGATGGAATAAACAATACAAATATTTATACAGATAAAATATTTACTTTGAACGATGGATATTTTATTATTGGGAAAACAAACTCCTCTCAAGAATCAAGTACCCGAACTATCTACTTTGCAAAAACAGATTGTGATGGAAATATCAACTAATATTTATTTTCCTCGTTGACTTTTTTCTTACAGTTTGATATTTTGAATGAATACAAAAAACATCCAGTATGGCTTGGCTATACTAGATGTTTTCATCTTTTCTATTCTATCTGTACCGCTTTCTCAATATCCCAATCACCTGATTGGTAATTGATATAATATATGCCTGCTGGTAAGCGATGTATATCCACCACTTTTTCAAAAGTTCCCTCTTTTGGAATAATACTATTCCACTCATTCAATAGTTTCCTATTGGCATCTAAAACTCGTATCGTCACCTCCTCCCCTACTTTAGCTTGAAACTTCGCTTTGATTTTACCAGAGTTTGGCGAATGTTCTTGAATACGAAATACTGCTTCGTTTTCAGAACCTGTAAAATTATTCAATGGATCACAATCTTCTATATCGGCTAAAAATTCTGCTCCCAATGGTACACAGAAGTTTTCATCTAATAGAATCGAGTCTGCTGCTAGATATTCCAAATCAACACTAGCTGAAAGTGTGGCGTCTGAACCAATATAAGCATCCGAACGATAAATCGAATCTATACTTTGTGGATTGGAAATATATAAATCAATGGCTATACAGTCACCTGCTTTGATTCTAGCACATTCAATAGCCGCTTGGTGATTAAGTACACGATTCATTGCCACTAAGCCATTTAGATTTGTGTCCGTGTTAGCTTCATCTAAAATACAACCTTTGATTTCTAAAGCCGTCAGTTGTGGAAATAATCCTTTGATAGTCGCAGCCGTTCGAGTTACCGAAGGTGCTGCTAGTGATGTGCCAGCAGACAACTCTAAGGTGTTACCCAAAGATGGGGTCTGTACAAAACCATGTGCTGCTATATCCACATTGGTCGCTCCATAACTGGCATAATTGGATAATTCGATTTGTCCATTATCTAATGTGTATGAAGTCACCACAATCATCGTTGGAATATCTAAATTTGCTGGGTACTTATTGATGACATCATTGTTTTTACTAGTATTCCCTGCAGTGGTGACAATCAAGACATCATTAGCAGCAGCATATAACAAAGCATCTCGTAATACAGCAGGGTTTTCTGAGGCTTCAAAACCCCAACTCAGGTTTAAGACATTTGCTCCATTATCGACTGCATAATATATCGCACAGACAGCATCAAAAACTGTTCCCTTGGATTGGTCATGGAATTTAAGATTCATCAACTCTAACTGCAAGTTATCATCAAAATCTCGACTGATGATTCCATTAACACGTGTACCATGTCCGTCTCCATCATCTGGATTCCCATCTTCACTAACAAAATCATAACCAATAATATCTCCTATTTGACAATTATCGCCATCATTGACTTCTTGATTATTCCAGATAGCTCCACTTAGATAAGAATGTATATCCTCTACTCCCGTGTCAATAACCGCTACTCGAACATTACTGATAGAGTCTGTTGGTTGGTAGATGGTTTGTGGATAGATTAAAGTATCTCCTAATAAAGAAGAAGGGGTTGCCGTACCGATGGGATAAACATCGGTGATGGTGTTACCATCAGAGAGTACTTCAAAACGTTGAGCGAAAATGCCTTTATACGAGCCATCATTATTTCGGTCTTCCCAAGCTGTAATAAATAAACCCTTACCGTCCGTTGCTACTTTAGGATTCAGTTGTTGAAATGTCTTAATTTGATTGACAATTGAATCTTCTGGATTAAAGGCATTGCCATTACTATCAAAAATACGATAATAGATATTTTCTTCTGTCCCATTGGAGGCAGGTGGTGGACAGGATGTACCTTGCTCATGATAGCTACTCCATGTGATAATGACATTATCATTTTCTAATAAACCTATACTTGGAGTGAGTTGTTCTTCACAGGTGTTAGTGTTCGCCTTAATTTCAATACCGATACCACTAAAGGTAAATTGCGGATTATTCATGGCATCAAATTGTTGCCAATAAACACCATTTTTGTCATTGTCTTGGTCAAAACTTTGCCAAGCAATCGTTAATAGACCATTATCTGCTAATGCCACACTTGGGTTTGTTTGATCGTCTTGTGTGTATAAATGAGGAATGATAGTATTACCTACTTTATTTCCTAAGTTATCATAGCGTTGAAAATAAACATCTTGCCCTGAGCCTTGTCCGTTCCATGCAATTACAAACTCTCCTACGCTATTCATAGCTAAAGATACATTCGGGGAAGTGGAACTATTGCCAGCTGTATTTACCTTCTGTATAGTACCTACAAGATTGTTGGAACTATCATATTGCTGAAAATAAATATTACTACTATTGTTCCATAGAATCAAAAACGAATCGTCATTTGCAATACTAATCTTTGGATTTAACCCCGGTGTATATTTATTAAGTGTATCTATATTGTTACTAATATTTTGTGCAGCTAGTGAACTTACACTAAATATACTCCCACTAGGTGTACCATCTGAGTCATAACTACGAGCGTATATTTCGGTGGTACTATTGGTACTTAAATCTCGTTCGTCCCATGTTATCATATAACTCCCATCTGACCTTATTCCAATATCGTTGCTGTACTGCTCGGCATTGGTCACACCTATTTGAAATTCATCAGAAATAGGATTACCACTATTGTTATACATACGACCATAATTATGTTCTCGATGTTCATCTATCCATGCCATTGCAAAGTTACCATCATTATCCATAGCAACTGCTCCTTTTTCTTGTTCGCCAGAAGAATAGGTATTGACCTGAAACTCTATATCTTCAAAAATAAAATTATAATTAGAAGTATCTACTTTTGCTTTAGTTTTGGTCGTTTTCCGACGTTCCTCCAAGTTAATAATAGGATTATTCACTCCCCATAATTGTATCGTTCGTCCTCCGCAAACACATTCATCTACTAGATTGTCACCTAGTAATATCGCTTCCTGCTCCCATGCTAAAACACTATCGATAGGTGTATTTTCTTCAAACTCTAAAATATAACTACTCACTTCCCTTGATGCTAGGTTGGTTGGATTTCCAACTATTAAAGCCGTCTCAAAATCGCAGATCGTCCAGTCATTAGGGTTATTAGAGAGAACATGTGCCGAAAGACTCAAGGTGGCAGGCCCTGTGCTGTTAACAATCGTATTGCTGACGTCCCAGACACTAAAAATAATTTCTGTGCCTGGGGTATAGTTTTCAAAAATCATAGCATAAGGAACCGTATCAATAGACTGGCAGGTTAACTGACTGAGTGCCCCGCAAGTACCCGTGTAGGCTTCAATCACAGGAGCAATGGTATTATCACTGTTGGCACGAAGTAAAAAGTTGCCTGATGGAGGTACAATCAACGTGTACCAAGCATCCACAAGCGAATTGGGTAAATCCCCGCCACAACTTGAGGCATGTGCAAAAGAAGACGCACTCAACGCTTTCATATCGGTCACAGTCCCATTTTCATTACAAGGGTCAAGATTTAAATCTATTGATTTGGCTAATGGACAGTCGTTTTCTAAAATGGTATAGCAATCTGCAAAGATAGATGTATTCCCATTAGGGTCAGTTGCTGTTGCAGTAATTTTATCTCCTCCTTTTAATGTACTTGGAGTGGGCATTGACCAATTTCCCGAAACATCGGTAAACGCAGTACCTAAATAAACAGAACCTTGGCAGTTTGTAAGAATACAACTGGTGTCAACATTGATGAATAGTTCTATGGAATCACTTGGTTGAGCATTTCCTTCTATTGATAGACTGTTTATTTCGGTTATTAATGGTGGTGTTCCATCACTAGTAGTAAATATTCCTTCACTATTACAATGAAAACTATTTTGAGATATTTTCATTGCATTACTAAAAGTCACAGAAATACCGTCTGAAGAACCCCTACTAAATTTATTATTAAAAACTAGTCCATTATCACATCCAATTATTTGCATAGCTCGACTTAATGAGCCAATACTTGTAGGATTTGAACCAATAATATTTTGAACTACATCCGTAGAATCCGAGCAGTCAAGAAAAATGCCTAAAGTTCCATAACTACTAGCTGGAATAATCGTATTTGAGTCTATAACAGTATTTAAGCCATCATTAACCCAAATACCAGTATTGTAGGGACTTATATCAGCTAGATGAACATATAATCCTGTAGGGTCATAACCTAAGTGATTTCCTTTAATTACAGTATTTTCAACATTATAGGCTAGTATGTATTGAAAAGCATTACTAATATCAATATTATTTTCAACTGTAGTGTTAATTGTCGACTCCAATCTAATGGAACGTAATACTCTAGAAATAAGAGAAAAATCAGAACAAAATACATTGTTTTTAATAATAAAAGAACCTTCCTTACAAGTAAGACTATGCTCAAAACCATTTCCATCACCTAGATTATTCCCATTACACATAATGATATTACTAGTAATATTATTAATAATATATGAGTCCGCATCAATATAAACACCCCGTTCATTTAGAAGCCCAAAAGATAAATTTTCGTCTGTTCCTATATAATTATTCTTTATTTCAAGTTCTTCACATCCTTCAAAATGAATGCCAACAAACGAATTAGTTATTATGTTTTCCTTCGTTAAATCACCAATCCGAATATTATTTACATTAAAAGAAAAACCTCCAAATATACCGCGGAAAAACTGATTAACTCGAAGACCATATATTTCAACTTCTGAGGCAGCTATATTTATTCCGTTAACTGTAGAAGAAGGATAAGGGCCATTAATAATTATATCCCCCACAACCCAACTAGGCTGAGTACTTCCATCTATAATAAGGCTATCACTTACTATATCGTATGGGATAGTTACATTAATAACGTGAGGAGCAGTCCCGGCAATATTAAAATGAATATTGCTTGCCACGCCATCTGCATTCGATTCTTCAATAGCTGCACGGAAGGTACACACGCCTGTGCCATCATCACAGATACCGTCGCCAGGGGTGGCATCAGAGGTGTCGGAGGTTGAATCTACTATGTAAGTGTTTTGTGTATAGCTGATAAGGGTAGTACAGCAGAAAACAGCAAGGGTAAAAACTCGTTTTAGTTTATACATTTTTGTTCGATTTTGTGTGTTGGTACACTTGTAGAAAACTTATTCAAACAATGCATTGAATACAGTGTCACAAAATACGAGGATTTATCAAGTTCCTATAACAATTATGTTGTATTTGAATGTTTTAACCTATAATTTTGAGGCGTTTGACCATATTTTTCTTTAAAACAGCGGATAAAGTAGCTTACATTCGTAAATCCACTCTGATGTGATACCGTATTTATAGTATCTATACTCACTTCTAATCGTGTTTTTCCATATTCCAGCTTGATTTCTCGTATCAATACAGAAGGGGATTTACCTGTGGCTTTTTTGATTTTTCGATAGACTTGTGTACGGTCTAGTTGTAGTTGCTCAGCGAGTATGCTTACATTGATTGGTTGTTGATTAATGAGGTGTTGGTTCACAATGATAGTTACTATTTGGATAAAGGTAGGCTTCATGATTTAGCAGTAATATCAAGATAAGTGCTCAGATGCTTATCTTGATATTTGTGTTAGATATGGTTATTTTTTTTGGAGAAATTATACTGTATCTTCGGATATAGGCTTATCCTCCAGTACCATTTTCCTTTGTTTTAATGATAAAATCAATATTGATTTCAACTCTTAATACAATGAACAGAAAAAAGGTTACCACACTTTAAAAAATAGCAAAAGCCCTATCGAATACGTAATTCGATAAGGCTTTTGAAAAACTTCTCTTGAAGTTTTTTTGATTGATTTTTATTGAGAAATCACAATCATTTGTAATTATATTATAGTTGAATCAAATGATTCACGCCCCAAAATGCGATAACAAAATGTAAGAAAACAAATAGTAAAGTGTTAATATTTAAGTACCATTTGCTTTTCGTTGATGTAAAAACTATTTGATTTTTTAAAACTGTATCTTTAACAGTATCTATATCTAAAGTAATATCTTTTTTAAGCGTCCCTAACTGCATAGTTGTAGTATTTTAAGGTTGAATAATTTTGATTTCAACCATTAATACTAAAAGGCTATAAAAGGTTACTAAAAGGTTAGTTTACGCCAAAAAGAGTTGAGTTTTCGTTTGAGTTCCACTGCATCCTTGTAGTTAAAATGCGTTTTATCTGACACAATTTGGTTTAGTAGTTCATGAAACTCCGCATCTTCTTTACCTGATAGCAACCATGTTTGTATTAACAACCATTCTGCCTGCCCTTTTAAGTTTTCATCTTCTGTAACAGCAATTACATTTTGAGCTAACTCTTCCGTTTGTAGGTAGTTTTTTTGTTCTAAATTTATCGTTGCTGCATACAGTTGGGCATTAGAATAAAGCTCATCTTCAGGCTTATATGTAGAAAAGAATTTTATAGATTCGGTATATTCATTGGCTTTGTAGGCATCTATACCCTTCTGGAAAGCATCAGTAGTTTCACTTCCTCGAACTCCTAAAGAAGTATGATATTCTCCAATATCATAAGCTGCTAAAGTTGCATCAGAATAATTGGTATTGGCGTTATATAAGGTGAATCCAGCAACGATCAAAAGTCCAATACTTGCTGCCAAAGCTAACATACGTCGTGCAGGACGTAGCTGACGAACTTTTCTTTCACTGGAAGTAGAAATAGTTGAAGTATCGTTTTTTTTTATTTCATCAATAGCCTCATTAAAAACAGCAGAAAAATTGAGTTCAAACTCCTTTTGTATTTCATCTTCTATAACTATTTTAATCCCTCTATTAATATAGACTTCTTCTGCCAAAGCAGCATCTGCCTTTATTTCATTTTCAAAAGCTATTAGCTCCTCCCCTTCTAGGCTTCCTGCTAGGTATCGGTCAATTTTACTATATAAATTATCTTCGTTCATGTTGTATATCTATTTACATCTACTAGGTTTTATTAATTACATTATCTACTCTTCTCTTCTCTTCTCTTCCCTTCCCTTTATATAGAGAAGAAAACTGCTGATCTGATCGAATCATTTCTACCAATTTTTTTTGGCAGTTTGATTTTTCTTTTTTTGCATTGTTACTAGAAGACCAACCCATTTGTTCGGCTATTTCTACCATAGAGTATTTCAGAAAAAAAAGCTTTAATACTTTTTTACACTTCTCTCCTAATAATTTAAATTTAGATTGGAAGAGACTATACTCATCTTCATCAGTCTCTCGTAAGACTTCTCCCGTAGTTCCTCTTACTGTTTCAAATTCATTATCAACGGTATCATCAGGAACAATAGTTAATCGAATATCATCTTCTTTTTCTCTATGTTGCTTCCTCTTATTGAGAACCTTTAGCCAGTTGTTTCTAACAATACTATGTATGTATGTGTAGAGACCACTTGTTAGCTTAAAATTACCCTTGAGCATGTTTTTATGTAGAGCAATTATCGCCGTTTGTAACATATCATGTGCATCATCTTGACTTCCATTATTTCTTTCTACATAAATTTTAATACGTGGAAAAAAATCTTTTATCATTTCTTTGATAATTGGATTTTTTCCTTTCAAAAGAGCATCTAAATATTCCTGATCTGTGTATTTACTAGTTTTTAATTGAACAACTGCCATAATGTGTACAGGTTTAATTCTAAAAAATCAAGGTATAAATATACAGATTACTATTGTAAAGAATAATATCTACATCGTAATAAAGAGTTTTTATTAAAAAATTAGATTCTCGGTTCTTAATACTATTAGTAAATAAAAGGTTACTTCGTGTGTAATACTTATATCCCTGAAATTTTGAATGATAGTGTGTAGTGTGTTCAGTTCATTTAGCCTTCATATAAATTCAAACTAATCATTATTCTAAAACGAATCAGCTTTCCATGCTTCCAAGCTGTTACTACTACCTTTAAGCCATAAGTGCTCTACTGCATTGATCATGCGCTTTTTTCGATTCCTTCCAGATGGTCTAAAATATTAATCCGCCCTACCTTCTTTTGCATAATGCCTAATATTTCAGAAACTATCCCATCGTCAGCAATCGAATCAAGGTTTCCTGTTACAATATTTTTGAGCTTCTTATTCTAGAGTAAGATCATACTTCTTTGGTTTGTCCTCTATTACACAAAGTAAAAGGAGGGCGACCAAGCGACAAGTAGCACCCATTCTGGGTTAGCCAATCCATTTTTTCTAATCTATTTATTTGCTGCTCTCATAAATACATCCATAAAAAATAGATTCGCTTACTGGTCTTTTTGATCTAACGCCCTCCTTGATACTAGTTCCATAGGACAATACCTCAATTAAGCATTTTTTTACTCTATTTTATTTGGAAGTATTGCCAATGCTGCAACCTCCAACCTTTAAGAATTTATCTGCCAAGGCAGAGGACAACCTTCCTAATTATACATTTAAACAGAAGCACACTTGAATTGGGGAATCGAATTGAGTTTTCTTCTAGAACATGACAGAAGTGATTCAGTTTTAGGAAGTGGTTGACACCTATTCTTCTACCCTATTTTAATAGTATTTATCATATAGGAATTCAGAAAATTACTTTTCAGTTTCTCTCAACTGCTTTTTATACGATTTCGTAAAATCATAACTTTAATAATTACTTTCAATTATACTCAAAATACTTCGGTCGTAAATTCCAATCCTAGTAACAAGTAAATTTTATACTTAAATAAACTATGATACATAATTTATAAATATATTAAGATACATGATTTATATACGTTCTCACCCTGTATATAAATTTATTATGTATCATAATTAATTGTTGCGTCTTTAGAAATCATAATTCATGTTCTCAATTGTTTGTCACAACTAAAAATAAAAGCAATTCAGGAGCTTTTCCGCAAATAAAGTTCCACAAACGCCTACTTGTTGGTAATCGAGTTTTTAATCGCTAAAAACGACTCAAAATCAATTTTGGATTTTTTACTTTAAAAAAGAAAGATTTCTAAATTCAGCTCGAAAAGTATCTTTATTAATTATGATACATAATAAATAAAGACTCATAATTTACACTTCGTCAGTATTTTGTGCAATTAACTCTTCCAAATATTGCCGTATCGTCATGTCTTTTTTTATAGCAGCCATTTTAACACGCCTATGAAATGAAATCCCTACCCTGCACAATTGTGTTTTCTCCGTTTCCTTTTTATTGCGTCTAACAGCTATGGGTTGATCGGCTGGAGGCTCATTTACAGTTTCTACATTTTCTCTTAGTTGGTGTTTCTTCACAATGTCCTGCCCTGCTTTGGCTAAAGCATCTGGATCAAACGTCTTTTTCTTTGCCATAATCGATAATTTTTTGAATTACAAATCTAATTTCTTGCAAAATTCCTTAAAAAAAGGCTCAAAACGACGCTTACCTTCTTTGCTTTCAAGAACACTTGTATAGGTTGATGGCGGTCGAAAAACAACCAAGTCGTTCAAATGCTCTTCAAAAATAGGTGCATTTTTGGATTTGAAATAATCAACAGTATTCGTACAATCTTTGGTATTATTCCATTTATTAGTTACCAGAAAATAACGGAATTTCATCCCCAATTCTTCTCGTTTCATTTTGACATCTTCTACTATTTTTAAAAAATCGTTGGTTGCAACAACATCCATTTCCGCAGGAGTGTATGGAATGATTACATCATCACAATGCACGATCGCAGTTACTATTTCTGCATCTTTTTCGCTATCAGTTAGTCGAGGCACGTCAATGATTATCACATCGTAATCTTCACTGCGGTGTTTCAATTCCATTGTCAAATACTTTGGAAAAACATGTTCGATTGGATATGGAGCCGCCGCTCCATCATTTTGAGACTCCTCTATCAAACGGCGATTGACTGCTGATTTTTGACTATCTGTATCCAGTACGCAAACTTTCAGACCCTTTTCTTTGGTAAGACTTGTTGCTAAAAGTAAAGCAAGCGTTGTCTTGCCTACACCACCCTTTCGATTGGCAATTGATATTATTCTTGCACTCATTTTTAAATAGTTATTTTAATAATACTTGAATACTTGATTAGCAATACTATTCAAGCTTTTCTCAAATTTTGGGCAAGATACTATAATTAATTATGATACACAATGTATTTAGTTTCATAATTAATTAAACAATTTAATTAATTATGTATCATAATAAACAATGTATCGCTATTCCTCTAAAGCTACCTTCTTCTGGTGAAAAGCCAATTCTAATGATTGGAATAATTTAGGAAAGTCTTTTTTGATGGCATTAATAATAAAGCCTTGAGTTCGGACACTTTTGAAAATAGTTTCTGGAGAACGTCCTTTCTGGATCTCATTTCGAATCGTTTTGGAGCTTTTCTCTAATTCAATAATAGTTTCTTCAAGCAGGGTAGGAGTGTCTGCAAAAAGCTGTGCTACAAGAGCTTTTTCTTCTTGGTATTTATTAGATTTTAATATTTTGAGATTTTCTTCTTTTGCTTTTTTTACCGTGTTCCATTCTATACGCCTAGCTTTAGTTACAGCCGTTTTTACTTTTTCTTCCTGTACAGGATCACGATAATCTTCCTCTACTGCCTTTTTAAACCATCCAAACAAATTTTTGACTGCCTTTTCTTTTTGAATGCGCTGCGCATGTTTAATTTGATATTGAATTTTATCAATACCATATTCAGCAACTATACTATCAATAATAGTTTTTCGTCCTCCCCAGCTTTGTAGTGTTTCCATAATATCCTGATCAGAAGTAATCGGTACCGGCGTTTGAGAAGTAGAACTACTAGCTAGTAATTCTGCTTCTTCTATAGTTGAAATCAAAGCCATTGCTTTAGATTTTTTTGACCCCAATTTAGGCTTAGCTACATTTTGTGGAATATTTTTACGGATAATAAATTGATGACTCATAATACGCCGACCCTGCTTCTTGGCTGCTTTGTATTCAAAATTAATATCTGTATATAAGGCTATTTCTTTTTGGATTTTATCTAAAACCCAGCGCTTATATTCATAGTAGATCGTATTCCCTTCTTTATCTTTATACTTATCCTCTATACCTAAAATATATTTTTGCTTTTCGATTGACATTTCAAAATGTCCTTTAAATTCATGCCGTTTCAGTAGTTCATAAAATTTGATACCATGGGCTGACAAACAGACCGTATGCCAAAAATTATACATAGTAAAATGACTTTTTAGCTCCAACAAGTATGGACTCAATTGATCATGAAAAATAAAATTCCATCTTTTTGTCTTTTTATAAAATCGCAATTTAGAAAACCAAGTAATAATATCTTTGTATTCTGTATTTTCAAAATTTAGAGGATTACGAGCCAATTCTTCCATCACTGCTTCTGCTTCTTTGAATGTTGAGATTCGTTTTTTTCCATCTATATTAACAATGCTTTTAATGTCTTCGAAGGAGAATTCCATCTCTTTTAAAGTCGTTTCCCCTTCAGGCATCATAGCAATAAGGTACAAAACCAAAAGTTTTGATCCTTTAGAGAGATTTTCTCCAACTTCAACAAGCTCATTCGATTTTCTAACTGATAATTTCATAGATTGCTATCTGTAGTTTTTTGCTTAAAGACAATGAATATTATAAAACCGTAGAAGGTATAATACAAATTTACGGTTTTATTCTGGCGGTAATTCTACGGTTTAAGAAAAAAATCAAACTTTTTAGAACTAGGCTATTTTCATTTCATGATAAAAAAATATGTCTTTTGAATCAAAAAATAACTTTTTACTCATATTAAGCGGTAGCTCTACGGTTTAAATCCATATAAAGTAGCTATTAGCGGTAATTCTACGGTTTAGCGGTAGCTCTACGGTTTAAATGCGGTAACTCTACGTATTTCGGCGGTAACTCTACGGTTTAGTGCGGTAGCTCTACGTATTTTAGCGGTAGCGCTACGGTTTAATGCGGTAGCGCTACGGTTTAAGTAATAGTTTATAGTCTATAAAGTATTGATAATAAGGTAGTTAAACTCAAAAATAGGATTTACATAAACAATAACATATAAACAATAATAAATAAAAAAACAACATTATAAACAAGGGTTGTTGTTTCTCTTTTTTAGTAAATGTCTGTTTTTAGAAAAATAAATGTTGCGCTTAGCGGTAGCTCTACGGTCTAAACTCTTCGTTTTTGAAATTTTTTATAAATGCAGTTTATATCGTATTATTGTGTTGAATTATATTCATATTCTAGAAAGAGAAAACTTAGGTAAGGCATATCATGAGTAAAAAAACAATACATATCAAAGGACAAGAAGTTCGTTTGCTAGAAATCGATCAGGAGGATTTTTTTTGTATTACGGATATTGCTAAAACAGGAACAGGTGCTCCAAGAGATTTGATTAAGAATTATTTGCGTAATCGTGGAACCGTTGAGTTTCTAGGTCTTTGGGAGCAAATGAATAACCCAGATTTTAATGTGGTCGAATTCGACCACATTAAAAATAAAACGGGAGATAATAATTTCACTTTATCTTCTACTGAATGGATACGGAGGACATCCGCTAAAGGAATCTTATCAACACCAGGTCGATATGGAGGTACTTTTGCTCACAAAGATATCACGATCCATTTTACAACTTGGTTTAGTACAGAATTCTACCTTTATTTGGTAAAAGAATTTCAAAGAAGTACAAGCCAGAACCTTGAATGGCATATTTCAAAAATAACTAACAACATCGAGGAAGTAAGAGACTTACTCGATACCATTCCTGGACAATTACTAGAACGGAATCGCTTGAAGAAAATAGAAGAAGAGGGGAACTAGGGGAGGGATTGATTTTGAAAAATATCATCTTACAATTGCCTCATATGATTCGTAAATACATAACATAATTGCTCAATGGCAAAAGAAAAGAAAATTACGATTAAGCATTTTCTCAATAAACGATTGCGACCCAAAATAACAGATAAAAGCGGGAAACGTTTCCCTGTTTATACTAATGTTACTTACAATAGGCAAACAACGGCGCTCAATTTACTACCACAATTTAATGAAGAAGGTTTAACAGAAGCAGAGTTTCAAATTTTTCTGAAATCAATACAAAATCCAGTTTTAGGAGCAGCTATTCATCGGATTGAAAAAGCAATTACTTTGTCTATTCGCTACGAAGAAAATAATTTGAAGGAAGGTTTTGTGATGAATGGTTTTTCTAAACGCTTGGAGGTTTATTTTGAAAATGTTACGAGTTTATACAATAAATTAGTGAGTCAATTACTAGCAAAAGAAATAGAATCTTGGATAACGGTCGAAGCCTATCGGCAGTTGTTTAATATAAAACCATATAATTATGATTTTTCTCCAAAAGACAATAATTTTAATCTGACGTATTTCAAAATAAAGCAACGATATATTCCTGATATTCAACAGCGTTTATACAACAGTCCTTATGCAGCAAGTTACTCAGGCTATGCACAATGGCTGAATTTTGAAAATATGAAAGGACAATTTGTCGATAATCCTTATCGGAATAACCATGTTTTTTCTCCCAAAAGATTTACACTTATTGAGTGTATTGGAGGGGAAAATCATGAAGATTACATACAATTTCTAAATTGCCAAGTCTATACTAAACCATATGAATATAGGGCTGTCTTTCCTATTCCAACCCATGAAGAATATGAACGAGGAATCATTTATGAATTTCCAACTCAAAAGCAACATTTGAATAGTTATATCAAACAAATAAAAGCTTTTGTTCCTGTTTACGGAAATGGGGTAACACTATGAATGTTTTGTTATTTATAATTAACAAAACAAATTATTATCTTTGTACTGTCGTCAACATAAAAGATGCCTATGGTATCGAATTTTACAACAAACAAATTTAATATTCATGAGAAAACAATCTATAGATCTGCGTCAAACAGACATGTATCAAAATGTCTATTCCAAACACCAAGACTTAAAAGAGTCAAAACGCTTAAGAGATAAATATTCGGAAAAACCTTATCGTGTTCGTTTCCGTTTGTTGCGAAATTTATCACTTGGAACAAGCGTAATTGCCAATTTACTTTCCGCAGCAACTGCTTCTATTGCCGTTTATTTTTTTCTCAATGAAATGCTCCACCATACTATCTCATCGGTAGGGCTAACTGTTCTATTATTGTTCATTCTCGAACTTGCTAAACGAACAACAGGTAAAACGTTATTCGTAGATTTTAACCGAGATAAAAAAGATTTTCCCTTTTTGCACTTATTGATATTAGTTAGTTTGACAGCAACGAGTATTATTTTGTCCTATAACGGGGGGAAGCGAACGGCTCAACAATTTATCGAAGAACCTAATTTATATGTAGAAGAAAATTATACCAAAACTTATGAAGAAGCTTTGGCAAAAATAGATCAGTTAATTGACGAAGCTCGAAAGACAACTTATAATGGAACAAATCGAACGACAAATACAAGCCAGAGAACGATTGAGTTACTAACCAAACAACGAAGTGAAGCTCAAGATAAATTGTTTGATATTAGAGCGGAAGTTGCCATAAGTAATAAGAAAATTAAAACTGATTTTAATACAGAACGAGCAGAAAAAGGGCGATTATTTGCACTAATTACGATTTTTGTAGAAGGCTTATTCCTTTGCTGTCTCTTCTACGTCGAACGGTATGATTACAAAAGTTATATTGAATTACCAAGTACTGACACCGATAATACTCTTGGAGTAATAGGGTCAATGGGAACAAATCAGATAGACACTTCGATAGAACTACAAACCTTATTGCAAGAGATCATTTTACCCCTAAAAGAGGAGTTAATTGAACTCCGAACATCAAAGCAATCAAATGTTAAAGCTGTATCGCAGCAGGAATTGGAGCAAGAAAATCAAGTCAAAGTAGAGACCGTTTATAAGTCAAAAACTCCTTCAAATTTGAATGTTGTACCAATTGTTGCGTATCAAAAAATTCCACAAACAGAGGCTATTAAAAGTTCTAAGGTAAAAAGGGAAAGTACCATAGTTTCCAAAGACCAAGAAGCTTTGAAAAAACAGATTCGGACAAAGAAAAATGGGATTAGTAAAGCCAAAAGTCGCTTGAATTCTGGCGAGGGTAATCCTCAAACACACCAAAATAATATATACAATTGGACGGCAGAGGTTAGCAAACTCGAAAAAGTCTTAAACAAGCTCAAAGCTGCGGACGAAAATCGTCCGCAAAATTGATATGGTCGGCATAGCTAAAGACGGTAAGTTGTCAGCATATAGTCATCTGTTAGCAATAAATCAATGCCCTCGTTCATGTCATAATGGTCACGTCATTGTCACTAGTGACAATTAGCAAGGTGTACGTTTGTATCCCAAATGACGAAATCGCCAATTTGTGATACAAACGCAAACCTTGCCGATGACCACATCGGGGAATGCTCCAAAGTCGCAATTTTTGGTCACGTTTAACGTGACGGTCAGTATTGCTGACGACTGCTGACGAATATTAGTAAGGCACTATTGCTGACGAAATTAATCAGATGGATAAACCAATACCAAATACCAATTTATGGAAGATTCTAAATACAAAAATAAAACGGAATACATCCCGAGAGTAAGACTTACAAAAAGTGAGAAAAGGCGGTTGATGGAGGAGTATGAAAAAAGCTATCATCGCTCTTTAGCAGCTTTTGTCCGAGAAAAACTATTCATGGAGGAGTGTAATTTATCGCAAAAAGAAAGGATAGAAACGCTTCGTGGATTGGGGCAATTCCAAACGGAATTATCCCGATTGGGTAATAATGTAAATCAAGTAGCCAAAGCACTCAATACCTACAAACAAGGAGAAATGCGTCCTGAAGAATTGCGCGTGATGCAAGAATTGATCCCTTTGTTTAATCAAATTCTGAATCAATTGCATCAAGTCAGATTTTAAAATCCTTTTTTAATATAATAAAACATGATAGCCAATATTACAAGTGGGAGTAATTTTTTTGGTGTTGCCAATTACAATCAACAAAAAGTAGAACAGGGTAGGGGAGAAGTCTTGTATTCTCAAGGATTTATAAATACACATCCGAGAACGATTGATTATACTCTGAGAAACTATAATAATTCGAGAACTCAAAAACCTGTATTTCATGTTTCTTTGAGTTTTAGCGAAAAGGACAAACATTTGCTGAATGATAAAAAACTATTAGAACTCACGAAGGAATATTTAGAAAAAATGGGTTACAAGAAGCAACCTTATGTGGTTTATCGACATGATGATACCAAACATCCTCATGTACACATCGTCACAACTCGTGTAGATATAGAAGCAGGAAAAAGAATACCAGCTTATAGAGAAGGTATTCGTTCTAAAGCTATTACAGACCAACTTGAAAAGCAATATGGACTGACCGTTGCTGATAGTCGCTCTAATCAGATTAAGGCAGGTATTCTAATCCAAGTTAGTAATACTATATCCGAAAACAAACCTGAATCGATTGAAGGTCTGAACAAAGCATTGGCTGCTAGGGAATCCAACATCCGAGCCAAGACCGTCAAAAATGGAACGGTTTATTTTCTTGTAGATAAACAAGGTAAACGACAAGCAGGTACGTATAAATCAAGTCAATTCAAAGATACTTCAATAACACATAAAAATTTACAAAAACAATTTCAGAACAATTATCAAAACAGGCAAACTGTAAAGGCTATCGTCCAAAATAGTCTTCCTCAGAAAGGAAAAATACCACAAGCTATATGGATTGCAAAATTAGAATCGAAAGGAGTAAAGCCCCATTTCCACGAAGGTAAAAAAGGCGTATATGGAATCAGTTTCCAGTATCATGATCATGTATATAAAGGCTCGGCTCTTAACCGAAGTTTATCTTTTGGGAATATTAAAGACAAACTCATCTTCCCAAACGACCTCAACAACAATCTAACAGAGAATTTAAAAGAAGCTTTTACTCGTAGAGAATCCATTGTTAAAACGGATCCATATACGGGAAATTATATCACTTCAAATCCACAACTCAATGAGCAACTCAATTCTTTACATCGTTCAGACTCAAAAGATGTTGTTACTCTTCATAATACTCATGTAGAGCTTTCAGTTGGTATTGATTTGAATAAATTCACAAAAGCAATGGATGGCTACGAGAAGGATTCAGATGAACGAATATTGAAGTCGCAGCGAAGAGTGTTGCAGCATAAAAAGAAGATAAGGATTGGACGGTAGGTTGTTGAAATTTAGGTGACTTTTCAATGGTTATTTTGTTCAAAAAAACTTGCTTTGGCTATACATCTAATTTTTTGGTTAAACTAATATCAAGGCAGTGATTGGGTGTGATATTGACTATTCTAGGCGAAGAGCATTTTGAATAGGCAGAACTTTACTTGAACCTCTATTTGCAGACGCCAAAAGGTGAACAATATATAGTTATTAAATATATCAATAAAAACGGATACTTGATGTTGTAAGATGCTTGCCCTGACGAATTGCCGATATTGATGCAGCCTTACTTGTAATTATGTGGTAAGAATTACTTTAGGTACATCTATTTTGCGTGCTGAATTACATCTAAAACCGTTCCTAAATCAAGGCGTAACTGAATAAAACCTACTCAAAAAAGCGACTTGAGTAGATTTCATTTCATAGACCAAGTCATAAGCTTCCAAAACCAAGTATAAACTATATCAATTTTATAAACATTTAGCTATTGAATCGAAAAAAATCAATACTTGGTTTCGGAAGCAATAAATAACCGTGTCGAAACCGTCCAAAACCAAGTTAGAATAACAAAAATAACTTATAATAAGGTCACAGTAATAAGTAGGAGAGCATGAACTGTATTAAAAAGCAATTAAAAAGACGATTAATTTTGGAGGTATAAATTATTTTCATTAAGGTTAAAATTTTATTCCTGCAGAAAGTCCGATATTGATATATGGTAAATCTACCCACCCACTTTTATAAGAATAGTCTATATCAGTTCCATCATAGAACGACCATTCTTCTATTCGAGAACGACCACTTAGGTTACCATGAAGGTAGCCGACGGAAAAAATAGGTTCTACAAATAAGAATCCCTCTTTGAGAAAAGAAAAACGATAGCCTACAGATATACTTGGATTTATAGCTACATTGAAGTCAGGGTCAACTTCTTCTGAAACACTATAAATACCGCCATATTCACTATAGGATTCCTTCCAATCTACAGCTAGAACACCGAAGCTAACATCTACAGAAAAGCCATGCATTTCATGGTCATGTTTATTGAAATAATATTTTAATGATAAATCAAGACCTTTGTAAGATTTAGACTCACTCCAATATTGATCATTACGACTTCTGTAATAGCTCTCACTACCCATAATACTGGCGGATATTCTTAGTGATTTTCGTTTGCTAATCATTTTTTCAAAAGAAAGACCATAGCCTAATTTAGTGCCACTAAGAGCAAAATTATAGGTAGCTACACTACTAATGGCATTTTTCCGAACTTTGAAAGGAGCTTCTCTGGTAGTTTTGTCACTACGAATTCGTTTGCCTTCTTCGGGTTTTGCTGCTTGGGTATTTGCAAAAACTTCATGTTCATCATTTGAATAAATTACCATGAAAACATCATTTTTATCGATGACATAAACTGGACCACTATTGAAAGAACATTTTTTGTATTTGATTTGCTTGTCAGATATTTCTATTACGATGACAGCAGCTTCTGTTCCTGAGGCGAAAATAATTTGATCGCATTGAGCGTAAGAAAAAACAGATGTAATTGTAAGTATTAAACTTATGATTATTGATTTCATGATATTGTATTAATTGAGTGAATAATTGTTTTATCACCTTTTGATACAATGAGCAAAAGAAAGGTTACTGCTCTAGAATTATCTTTTAAAAAATGAAAATTAGACGATAACTAATTTTTGATTATAAAGGGAAATGACCTTCCCCGTTCCTTTTTCATCGTGGTATAGAAAGGACTGAATATTTCCAAAGAATTGTTGGAGTTGCTGGATGTCGCAAGTAGCTAGAAAGGAGGGAAGTACACGTGGGTCATAAAAACGAAAGTATAATTTTTTGCCTTCTTCTGTTTTGACGATTAAGAACTTTCGGAAGTGCTGCCATACTTTTTTGAACTCATCTGATGAATGCAATAAAATACCCCATTTGTTTCTATAAGGATGATTGACTACCCAATGAAAAAAGTCGCTACCTGGAGTTATGGTAAACAAGTAGGGGGCAACAGCTTCCAATTGCTGTGCCTTTATCCCAATATATAGCGACTGATGATTGGGGTTCAGCTCTTTGGCTTTATCTATATCATCTCGCATGGTTGCTGCGTCTAGTAGGATGTAGTTCATTAGCGGAAGATAAAAAATTGATTGTTTTCGTCGAGGGCTAGAAAAAATTTGAAAGACCTCGTACCTGAATTGTCATAGGGTGTTGAGTTAATAGCAGGCAAGCCATAATCATCATATTCTAGCAATTTTATTACCTGCGTATAGGTGGAAATATAGTTTTTCTTTTATAAAACGAGCCATTATTTCTTCATTAAATACAGTTTCTAATAGATTATTAAAATCTTTATATTCAGTATTCTCTGCAAGAAAATGAACTTTTTCGTATTCTCGTATTCTAAACATACACAGGTCAAGTATACTCTTTTTATCTTTTCTTTGGAAAGATTGGTATAATTCTAAATATTTATTGTGAAGAGAAGTATATACTTTTTTATTAGTAATATCAATTGAAGGGAGTTCACTAACAGTTTTGGTAAAAGGAAGGGGATTCGTTACAAATGGATGAATGATTTGTTTTGAAGGGCTTACGGATAGATTTTTTTGAATTTTAAATACTTCATTAAATTTTAATTCTTGTAAAGGAGAAGTACCTAATCTTATCTTGATATATGAACTATTTTTGAAACCTTCATTGGGCGGTATTACTTCAATACGAAGTACATTACCTGTATTCATTAACCACTGATTGATATTTAAGCGTATAGAGAAGTCCATATATTTTCGCTCAACAATAATAGGTACTTCATTAATGAATAACTTAAAATTGATGCTACTAGATACTATTTCTAGACGATATAATAGTTGATTCATAATTATGTTATTTTTTTGGTTTAAGTATTTCAAGAGAAGGCATTACAAGCACTTCTTTCCCTTTATCTTTTTCCTCTTTTAAAAAAGTAGTTTTTGCTTTTAGTTCTCCATCAAGTGGATCACTAGACCATTCACTAGTCGCTTTACAGTATATAACCCCTGTTACTACTATCCCTGTGAAATTAATACTTATATTATTTGCGCCTCCTGTAGCTTCTAAAATAAATCCTGCATTTGTTGAAGCTTTTACACCACATTTTTTAATACCAAATTGAATCCAACCATTGGCAACCAATTCAATACCAGCATCCGTACTAATTTTTGCTTCTTTTCCTGATATAATTTGATTTTCTTTTTTATCAAAAAAATCTATTTTACGGAAGTTTATATCATCAATTTTAAAATTAACATTAAAGCTGATACTAATAGTTAGTCCTGCTAGTTTCGCTTTTTCTAACTTTATCTTGGCCCAAACAAGAAGGGTTCCAAACCATCCTCCTAAACTTCTTAATAGCATTGAAGAAATGTCGTAAGACCATTTGAAACCTAAAATTTTACCACCAAATGACCAGTCATGATATTTACCAACAAAAAAAGAATTGGTATCTTCTATGTAAGCATTTTCGTATTTTACAAAGAAGTCCATCGAAAAATCTAATCCCCATGTTTTCTTAGGAATATTATCTAATTCTTTAAATAAAAAATTGTTAATAATATCACAGAATAAGAAATAGCCATCTACTACTTTTTTGGTAATGTCTGTTATAGTGTTATAGCGTTTGAAAGTTTTTTTTGCTTCTAATTTATTCCATTTTCCTCCTATGTCTAGATTCCAAGAAGTCTTTTTCTTTCCTTCTAATTCTTTTACTAAAGAGGCTTGTAAGTAACCTTCTTTTGAGGAATTATCCCAGTTCAGATACATTTTCCCATTTATGCCTAATGAACTTCCATGTTTCCATTGTTCTTTTTTCGATGAAGATGTAGATAGTGAAGCACTAAACTCTATACCAAACTTTGAGTCTGGATAAACTTTTATAGTTATATTTTTTAAATTTTTGCAGGAAGAAATATTGAGAGGAAAATCAATAGATTTATAAGCAAATAAATTTCCTTTGTAAGGATATCCTACTTTTACATTATTTTGTTCATCTTGATTTAAGACAGGACTATATGGCAAAGGAGGAATAATTTCTACTACTGCACTAGGATGAGTATAACAATTTTGGGTTTGTATACCTGATACATTTATGTTGATAGTTGATAAATTATTCGAGTTACCAGCCACTATTTCATAAATAAAGACATCATCATCATTTTCTTTAATTAATAAAAAATTAGCATGTTCAGAATCTAACTTATAAATTTGAATATCTCCGAATTTACAAAGTTCATCCTGATTTTCAGAACCCTTTTCTTGTATTGGACACGACTGAATACTTTGATTTGGATTACTCATTTTCTAGTTGATACTGTAAATAGTTTTTTAAATAATTTAATTTTTCATATTGTTCCTTGTCTCTCAAGCTTAAAATTCGTTCCTGAACATCAGGATAAGGTATAAAGTTCTTTATTGAGAAATTTATTTCTAAATCAATCAACTCCATGTATATACGCTCTTCTGTGAAATGGTACTTTTCGGCAAAAGCAAATATTTCCAAAATAAAATTCCTTAGCTCGATATCACCTTTTTTTAGTGACCATTCGGGATATTGTTGCTTTGTAAATGTTATTAAACGATTTACAAGTTTTTCTTCCTCAACTTTATTTAGAGATTCCAATTGGTGATTTTTTATTGTAAAAAAGTTCATGTTATTGGTTACATATTTCACAAAATGGTTTCCCTGTACTCGCTGCGTTGGATAACGTTTGTGCTTGATTTGCTACAGTAGTTAATTCTTTTGTAGGCATCTCTAATTTTGAAGGTTTGATTGGAACAGAAATAGGAGGAGGGCTAGGGGGACATATTTCCCCAATCAAAACAGTAGGGCAGCCCATCGTTATTGCTCCGCCATGTGCACACATATCACCCATACGGGCGGCAGGCTTGCCTCCAATAAAAACACCTGTAGAGCCTAATACAATACTGTCAGGGGGACCAACACAGGTACACATATCGCCCATGACTGCTGCGGGCATACCACCAATGAGTACTGTTGGTACGCCTGGGCCTATAACTGGCCCGCCTACATGTGGAACAGGAGGTACTCCTGGAGTGACCATAGGACAAGTATGCATGTCACCGATTCTTGCTGCTGGCTTCCCCATTGTAATTTATTTTATTAGTGCATAATATTATGCATGACTGCTTTATTTAATTCATCCAGAACAGTAGTAATCGGTTCTAGAAATTTATCAATTTTATCCAACATTTCTATAATTTCGGTATGTCGGTATTCATGTTGTGTGACACCATCCAAAGCGGCTTTGAAAGAAGCAGGTGTTAAATTAGAATGATTGCTTATGTAATTAATGATTTTATCTTCTTCACGCAGTCGTACCAAGGTTAGGTTTACAATCCTTGTCATTTTAGCAAAATAGGCTAGTAAATGAATAGGAGCTTTAGCGGAATAAATTAAATTGAATTCATCAAAAGTACCGCCTATAAAGTTTCCTAGTTCGGAAGTAAATAAGAAAATGTTAGAGTTAAAAGGATTTGATTGTCCTGCAGTTTTGATTTTCCGAATGATACGAATGCAGTTATTAAATATTTCCGATAGCTTAGCCCTATACTCTATGTATTTATCTACTAAAAGAGGTAATGCACAAATCTTAGCACTTGGAGGTATAAATCGAGTATGTAAATTGAACTGTCCATTTTGCCAAGTTATCTTACCAACGGGTAGTAGGTATGTCAATTGACTAATGTGATTAAAATCTTCTTCTTTTATAACTTCCAGTTGATAAAGAGGATGTGTCCAAGGATGTCTTGGTGGTTGTTCTTCTGTATCAATTTCACCAAATGGGATAGGATGACTTGGATTGATTTTGACAACTACCATAAATGTCATATCCACAGAAGGATGCAAATGATTATTTGTTTGTAGTGTCAATAAGTTGTATGTTAGGTTACCAACAGGACCATTTTCATGAATATCAATACGATACCCACCTTCTGTAATGCCGTTGCATCTGTAGAGAGCTAATTGGTCATTTACTTTTTTAAGATTAATAGGACTAGTAATTCCGTCAGTAGGCAATAATCCATAATTCCAATTTTGGATATGTGTTGCTCTACTATCTCGAACTGTATCATGGAAATGATTCGCTTGGTCAAAAAAGTTTTGACTTGAGATGTTCATCCCATCGATCCAATTAACAGCATATTGTGTTGTATTTACAGTAGTCATATTCTATTGATTCATTAATTACAATTAAAATGTACACCCATTGATACAGTTGAAGAGAAAAAGGTTACCAAGCAATTGGAGATTTTAACTAATTTTATAGGAATAGCCTAGTCGATTATTGATAGAAGCAAGTTTAGCTTTATCATTTTTTTCTTTTATAGAAAATTGTATTTCTAAATCAGTATCTATTGGTATCAGGTAGCTACAGATAGTTTGTAGGAAAGTTGTATGTTTTCCTTTTTGTAGATAGTTTGCTAACTCTTCGCTAGGGATGTCTTGAATAGTCAAACGTAGTAGAGTATTACCGTCATAATGGTTAGTTCCTAATATACTATTAGACCCTAAATTTGTCTTACCCAGTATTCCTCCAAGAGAGTGTTTTATACTAGAGCTTTTTGGAGGTAGCTGCATTAATTCTACAGATAAACCTAATAGAAGTTGAAAACATTCTTCCGTTAATTCGAGGTCACCAACAATATGTGGAATAAGAGGTAGTATTTGAGTGAGTTTATACTGCTCATCAAAGGATAAATCTGGGTTGATACTCCAAAGACTACTATATTTTTGAGTGTCAAAGTATGTTTTATGTCCATCAATTAGTGCTCTCTCAAACTGTTCTATTCTAAGTCGAACTCTATAAAACTCTTGTTCAAATGGTAAGAAAAATTGTCTTGCTTCTGCTTCTCGTTTTTCACTTATACGTTGTTCTATATCTTCTTCAGACTGGACTATATCATGAAATACCCCTTCAGGTAAAGCATCATATAGCCCTTCTCGGTGTACTTCTATCTTTGATTTACCAGTATAGGTTTTCTCAACTGGATTTTTGATAGGAGAAATATTCGCTACCTCTTGATTAAGACTTCTATTATAAATACCAATAGGAGAGATGATAAAATCATCAATGTTTTTTCCTTCTTTGAGGTATTGTAATAATAGGGCTTCTATTTTTTGAGTGGTGTGCATAGGTTAGGATTTAAGGCATTGAGATTCCAACTTTTTTAGCACCACTACGGATAAATTGATCCGCTGCAAGACCTTCATCTTCGCATAATGCACTAGTATCTATATAGTAATACTCTTTGTGTTTTTTTGCTCTTTGGGTATTATTAAAGCATACGTCTTCAGAAGTAAACCCACTAGACCAAAATTCTGCTGTACCATTTATACCTCCATGCGAAGTATAAAAAGTTTTTTTATACAAATTTCCTGATGATTCTGTTCCACAGTTTCCCCATTCAGTAAATAAATGATACGCCTGTGTTTGTACACTAGGGATATATTTTGTCCAAGGGTGACGATTTTGACGGGATCTAATTAAAGTACGATCTCTCATGGCGTGATAGGTATAATCAACATTATGAATCTTATTATTATCAGTATGGTTTGGACTCATATTTACAGCATCATATAAACCCATAAAGTAAACAGGTAAGGGCATATGGCGAGCAGCTTCTATAGCAATCATACCGCCTCTACTATGACCTACTAAACATATTCGTATTTTATCTTTAAAAAATACCCTCAAATTCTTTCTATCTCTAGGGCTCAATTCTATAAAAGGAAAGGTTTTATTGGAGTGATGATTGTACCATTCTTGCCAGTTTTTTTCTCTAGAATATTTGAGTTTGTACAACTTACTAACTGCATCTTCTACAAAAGATATGGTTTGTTGTATTTTTGAATTACAAGATGCGCCCCCAGCAACTCCTAATATTCCTCCGTGTTTATATAAGTGCATGGCTCCAGGGCCATGAATATATTTTTTGAAATTATTCAAAGTGGGAAAATCTTGATAGAACATGTGGGTATGTGTTGTTCCCGAAGTTTCTACTATATCAGAAGAAGAAGTCCCATCAATAGCCACCAATATGTATGTTCCTCTAAATGGTGGCATGGCTTAAATTTTTAGTGTTTTTAAAAATAACTTCAAAGGGTTGATAACCTGCCGAACGACTTTCCAAAAGTCGCTCTAAGCGTTTTGCCCAGAAAACGAAATCTATTGACTGGTCTTGCACTATACTAGAGTGGGGTAGGAGAGTAACACGTATTACTTTAATGATTCCCACTTTGGGGGTATTACCGGATTTGTAGCCTACTGAAACACTTACTTGATTGAGCAAATCACCCATTTCTTTAAAACAAAATGCTTTTATATCTTCCGCCGTTACAATACGTCCTCTTGACAAAAATGTAGATTTAAAAATATGCAACCGTTCATGCATGTTGGGGCGATTTTTGCCTCCTTGTACATCTTTTAATAAGAGCATACTTTCTATTTGAATGTCATCACCTGTTAGAACAGAAAGAGTGGCATTGGACTTGACTTCATTTGCCTGTTGACCAAGTGTATTCCAAAAATCAATATATATTCTATCATCGCCTTTATGAGGGTTGGTAATTAAATATGTAGGAACTTCATCTTGGTTATTAGCTTTTTCTTGATAGATATCTAGCCAATCTTCAATTAACTTTAATCCCTTTGAAAGCTGTGTTCTGTCTAATGCTTTAAATGCCATTCGTTCATCTCGAATTAGATCAGTCATATAACTCAATAATTCAGAGGCTGAACGCTTATCCATTTTACTCATACGACCACGTCGCATGGCATAAGTTCCTTGTTTTTGCTGACGTAAAATAGAAGTCTCTACAGAAGTATATTTAAAGCTTTTATCATTAGTAACTTCTTCAATGGCTAAGAATAAATCTTCTTTTTCAAGAGTTGTAATATTTATGCCTTGTTTAACATTGTTAACTTTTATTGATTCTTTATGGCGATTAAGTACAGGAATCGCATTAATAGCAATGATTAAATTTTTTAAAGTATCTGCTGACACTGCTGTTGGAAAGGTAATTTTGACCCAAGTCAAATTATCTTGTAAATTATCTAAATCATCTTTTGCAAAATGCTCTTTAAAAGCTTCAGGATATAAAGAGGAATTATAGCTTTCAACCTTTAGCTTAACATAATTGAATTTATAAAAACAAAGAACCTCGGTTTCATGTTGCCCTAAGCCATTAGATAAGTTTTTCAAAGAATTGGATTTAGAATTAAATCCTGAACTATTTGTAAGTATTGTGCCTTCGTCTGTTGTCCACTGTGACAACTGTAAAAGAGTATAAAAATTTTTGTCTTCGGTTTCAGTTTGAAAATAAAATGGTATTTCAACTGGTGTTGTTATAGATTCTTCTATTTTTAAACCTAACCAAACGTTTCCATGAGGAATAGCTTGATTTGAGGTTTTAGCTAAGGAAGTTTTACTTTTAGGGTTTTCAACTTCATAGAGTGTGTTATCTAAGGCAATTTTTTGAATTGCTACATTTGATAATTTAGTATCAACAACAGGTGAGAAGTAAACATCTTTTTTTAAATCTTTAGACTTAAAAAAATAGTCTTGTGCATAAATTCGAGATTCATTTCTTTTTAAAGTAATATCCGGTCTATTGGGTTGAGCATATAAAATAGTATGACCTGATTTTGGACTTAATATAACTTCAGGTAAAGTTATTTGTGCCAAACGTTCCAAAACATGAGTGTCTGCGTTTTCTAGTTGATTATAAAGTCTAGAAAATTCTGATGCGCAAGCTCCAATTAGAAGATTAACTAGAGGATCAAAATTCTTGATTTGTTCCTCATCAATTTGCCATATTTCAATGGCTTTTTGACGTAGACGATTCTCTATATGTTGAATATTAGTTTGCATTTTTATTATTTTAATTTGCCTTATCTAAAGGATAAAGGATTTAATATCATGGTTCTTCTAAATTTGAATTTGCGTTGTAAGTTATTCATGTAGCCTGAAACGATAACATCAATTTTTCGATAGTCATCAGGTTTGGCTCCTACTATCTTTTCAATTTCAATATCTACCTTGATTTCACTGAGGCGCATTTCATGATGTAATGAATCGGTTAAAGATTGTTTTATTTGGTTAATCCAGGTATTTACTTCTATTTTTTTAGGAATTTCTAATTCAGTTTCCCATATTCCGCAACCAAATTTGCGAGAAGACCTTAATTCTTTAAATCGAGTAATCAGAATTAAATAGATATAATCTTTAATTGCATTTTCTTCCTCAAGTGCATTCCACTTGGAGTGAAATTCGCCATTTGTTATTTTTCCTGGTTCAAATGGAAATTGGTAATAAGATCTAGTCATTGTTAATTTATTTTTACTAATGCACCTTTTAATGAAGCCATTGCACCACCATCTAAATCTAGCTTGGCAGAGCCTTTTATTTCTGCAGTTGCTGATTCGAGTTTGGATTGCATACCTTTCATTTCCAGACTTTGACCACCATCAAGTGTCATTTGCTGTGTAGATAATTCCATTTCTTGGCTAGCATTAGCAAGCATTTGCTTCGTTTCAATGTCAATTGATTTGGAGGCACTGATACTCAGCGTTTTGGACTCCATTTCAATATCCTTTGCTTTGAAAAGCAACTTGCCCTCTGTTTCAATAGTGATTTGTGCTTCTCCATCCAGAGAAAGAGTAATAGCATTCTTTTCTTTAGGATTGAAAATTTTAATAGTTTCTTTTCCCTTCGTATCGATTATTTCAATTTGATTGCCACTTTTTGTACAAAAGACTTTTTTATCGTTGTTTTTATCAAACCATTTCTCAGGTTTGACTTTTCCATGATAGAAACTCCCAACACCATAAGGTTTGTCAGGGTCATTCAAATCAAAATGAACTATCACTTCTTCGTCTATTTCTGGTAAAATATATAATCCTCTATTTTTTCCAGCATAATTGGAGACAACTCTAATCCAAGGGGTAAGTTCAGGAGTATCTTGTTGCCATAATAACTGCACTCGAACTCTTCCCATTTTATCTTTATCATCATTGTATTTTACAACCCCTATTTGTGGACTCGCCATGGTGGGGCGAATATTCCTGTTGATTGGAGGAACAGTTACGGAAGCTGGAATAGCTTCGAAGCGATTTTGATAGTTACCCCCTCCAGCAACATGCGTAACGGCAATTACAATATATTCTCCATAATCAGGAGCTTGCTTTTCTTTGGTGCTGTATTCTTGACCAATAACTTTAATTTTAGCCCCAACTTTTATCTTAGGAAAATCTGAATTTCCAGAGAAAGAAACCATTTGATTTTCTAAATTTCCTCTAAGATTGGTTACATGCTTTTTTAATTCCTCTTGATTTTTTACTTGAGGGGTTATACTTATAGGCGTTTCAGAATATAATTTATCGGATTGAGTTAGTAATGACTTTCCGATATTGTTTTTGTCTAACCCACTACTTTTAGTATTTGTAGATATAGTAGCCCAAGTTTCGTTCTTTTCGTAGTTGTAAGAAAGAAACTGAAAAGTTGAGGGGCAAGCATGTAAACTTAGATCGAGATTAGAAATATTTTTCCCATATTGAAGTTCAACAGCTTCAGAAGAAGGTAACTTTCCAAAAATAAATTGCTCTCCATCGTAGAAAAACCATTCTCCATATTGCTGAGCAAGTCTAGATAAAAAGTGATAATTAGATTCCTCGTACTGAACAGAATAATCCAATTCACTTATCCAGTTTGGATTAATTGCTTTCTTTGAAAAATATGATTTTATAGGCTTAATAATCGTATCTACGATTTTTTTCAAATTTTTCTTGCTAAAAGAACGAGTCATCATACCGTCATCTAGCAAAACAGTTGGGCTAAAGCCTCTAAAAATGAGCTCGTGTGTACCACCGATAGAATTTGAAAAACCTAAATCGGTAATGATTCCTATAAAGATAAAATCTTGTTTCTTTTCTGTTTTAGCAGAGTTAATAATTATCTCTACTTCTTGCCCGATATATTCGTTTGCTTTTTTTACGACCAAATCAATTTCTTCAACTACTTTAACACTGAATTGAAAAGTATTATGGCGGTCAATGTATTGGTTAATACTTACACCAGAGACAGTTGGAATTTCTTCTCCTCCTTTTAGTTTTACACTTGTTGTTACTTTGACAGCCACTTTTAATAATGATTTATAAGATTGTTGAAGTAATGAATTTGCTATTAAATACTTTTATGGATGAAAAGGTTACCTTACTTCCCAAAACCAAACTTCTTGACAACTATTCCAGTAAGCTCCGCTTTTTGTACGGATACCGTTCCATAAATCGATATGGTCTCCTATACCATTCCTGAAACCAATAATGTCTTTAAAAAAGATAATTCCTTTTTTATTTTTTAATAAAATTTTGGCACGATGTGGTCTTATATACTTCAATCGTCTTTTATAAATTCTGTTGAGATGGAGTGCAAGCGTTTCAGCGCCTCTAATATGTGTAATATCATTAACCATACAGGTATTTTTAGATTTGTATTCTTGGCTAACATCTATACCAGATTTTGCTAGAGCTTCACTCAGTTTAATAGCACATTGATTTTTATAAGAAGCACAGCTCCCTTGTACTCTTCCTTTGGGGTAGCTACTCCACAAGTTATTAAAATTTAAAGCCACAATTATTAGGTTTTTAATTTTGAAATATCCCAAATGGCTACTATATAATTCTTTAGGCCACTTGGGAAAATAATTTTTAACTAAAGTCAGGCCAAGGGTTTTTGTGTTCAGCATCACCAATTTTAATAATACGAGCAGAAAGAACGACCGACTGTACCATTGGTTGATTATCGGCAGCATGAAAAGATTCGCTATAATCAACGACATAGGCATCTTTAAAATCAACTTTCTTTAACAATCCACCTGTAGCAGAATCTTTAAATTCAATACTGCCGCTTTGCAGGGCAAAGGGATCTACAGCCCACTCTGCAAAAGAATTGTCTTTAGAGGTTTCCCAAGATAATTGGATTCGACCACCACGAACATCTTCTGAAGGACGACCCATATATTCTGTTTGTCGTGTTAATGAATAATGGCATTCTAATAATTTAGCATCGCTAATGCTTCCTACATTTAATCTTGCATCAAATGGCATAATATTTAAGTTTTAAAAAATTAGAAAATAGTTTTGAGGTTAGAATTTTTTATTATTTGCTAACCTCAAGGTTATGATAAATTAAAAATAGTTTACAATTAGCCACCGCCCATATTATCTTTTTCCCCTTTTAATGTGATATGGAACGCTCTTGTAGCATAAAGGGGTGTAATACCTACGTTTACAAATACTCTATCAGGGCTAGTTGGATCTTGTTTTATTTCAGGACGGCTGTATTTTTTGATTACTCCTGAACGAACCAATTCGTCTAAGAATTTTACGATGCTTCCGTATACTTCTCTTCGATTACTTGCTGTGAAAAGCTCGAATGTTTTTCTGTTCAAGTAATCAATCAAAATTTTAGTCACCCAATCATAAATACGAACGATAGAATATTGCTGGTAATCAATATTGTCGCCATTGAAAAGCGTACGAGCAGACATCGGAACTACTTTTCCTCTTACTTTGATAATAGGAATTAGACCTGCTGACTCTAGTTCGCCTGTTTCACTTTTTTTCAAGTTAAAGCGGACTTGTTCGGCATCGTATAACTCTCCATATTTTTCTCCTGCTACAGGCTGAGCTACCGTGGTGCTTGAGGATTCATGCGAATCATATAATCTTCCTGCAATAAAGGCAGATGGCGGAACAAACAATGGTTCTTCTCCTAGTTCATCAGCTGTTTCTCTACCTTGTACATAGACAGCACCCATCATTATATTGGATAAGTATTTGTCTGAACCAGCGAGTTTATCTTCGTTAAAGTCACGTTTGATATCTCGGAAATTATCTGCATCTACATAGTCGGTAACTAGAAGAGATTTATACTCATTTGCTAGACGTCCATATTTATTGACTAATGCTTTTCTTCCTAGATACCCAGGGATGACAATTGATCCTATTGTTTTTTCGAGATCGAAATTGTTGTAGGTTTCCTCCAGTTTTTCTTTGATGGTATCATAAGAACGAGACTTGTCAAGGTTTCTCACATCTCGCATATCTGTGTTAAGGAACATTACTTTATCAGCGGTATCACCAGCATTAGAAAAGAAAGCCCCAACTGTACGATAGGATGTTTCTAATTCACGTGTAGCATCCAAAGCAATTTTTAAATTTTTATTGTAAGTTTCTGTAGTTTTCTTAGATGTCTCCTCTACCGTTGATACTAACTCAGAAAGATCTTCACTTGATAAAATAGCATTTAACCAAAGTTGAAGTTTTGATTTTAGAGCTTTTTTCTTTTCTTTTTTATCAGGGTTTTTTAAAAACCGATCTACCTTAGCTGGGCGACTAGGGTCTAAATTATCTGTTCCTTCAACAGAATCTTCAAACATAATAAACCCAAAATGATCATCTAATTTTTCAATACTTTCTTCAAGCAATTGAGTTGGATTTTCTAAATTTACCTCAATTGGTTTAAATTGTAATTCTTCTGTTTGTATATCTCTGGTAGCATCTTGAGCGACCTGTTTTTTTTCTGTTTTATTTGACATATTAATTAATTTTTCAGCGTTAATAAATTTGTTTGTAACTACTCACTATCATTAATCATTTGGATCATTGCTTTGAGTCCATTTGTAAATGCAGTTCTAGTTTCAGCGTTTGACAATACTTCTTGCAGTCCAGTGTCTGATTTGATTCGTTTAATAAAGTCTGCAAGATCTTCTTCGTCTCGGTTCAAGTTTTTCAAGAAATCGCTTCTATCTACTAAACCGTTTTTACCCCAGTGTCCTCTGTTTTTAAAAGTGAGTTCTTCTTTTTTTAGTTTTCCTGAGGCAGTTTGAAATTCTACTTTGACTGAAGGTTGATAGTGTTCGTATACTTCATCTTCAGTTTGCAAGCCTTCTTTTATTTCTAGATTACCGAGATTAGGTCGCGAGGTAAGTTTTTGAACAAATAGTGTTCTGTTAGGATGAATTACTGGAATACCAGCATTTGTATCGTCGAGTTCAACTGGAATTCCTCCTATTAAGTATTTTGCCATGATTTTTAGTTTTTTTAGTTTAAAAAATAATTGATTTTCTATTGTATTATGTAGTCCTCAAAAACCAAGTTAGGGTCAATGAGTTTCCCGTTTTTTCTTACTTCTATATGAAGGTGATTGATAATGCTCGGATATTTTTTATCAAGGTTCTGTAAAAAACCAAGTGGTTCTCCTACGTCAAAATGTTTATTGAAAAATACACTTACATAAAACATTTTTACTTGATAGTCTCTCCAAACGCCTGTTCCTTGTATTTCTAATCCATTGTATCTAGTGTCGTTATGGTATGGAGGAACGATTCTGCTTACATAGCCTGAAATCGGTGAAAGCACTATTTCTCCTTCATTACCTATAATATCTAATCCGTTGTGTTTTCTTTTGGTATCTTTTCCTGTGGAACGATTGGCTAAGAAAGCACCACATCCATGAGCATCTACTCCTCTAATTTTTAAGGCGCGATTGAAGACAGAGAAAAAAGACGGATTATTGTTAAAAAATTTTGAATTATGTATTATCTCCTTCCCTTTCGTAGGGAGTAGAACTAACAACATGAATATGCAAGGGATTAATTTTTTCATGTTATTGTTTTTATACTTTGGAACACTTTAAAAGCAAGTCCCTTAGTTTTTGAAAAACTACATTCGATTTTATCATTTGTATTTATTTCTCCTTTGATAATCATCCTAGAAATAGGTTTTCTGAGCTGATTGCGAATGACCCCTATAATTGGTCTAGCACCATATTCTTTCGAGTAACCTTTATCTACTAGATATTCTTTCGCACTATCAGATAACTCAAGAAGGATTCCTTGTTTCTCTAAATTTTTTGTCAATTCTTTTTTCAGATGTATATTAAAAATCAACTCTGCAACATCTTTACCTATAGGAGCAAAAGGAATTAATTCCACTGATTCTGATAAACGCCCAATCATTTCAGCTCTAAATTCCTTTTCGCTTGCAAGAATCTTTTTTAGAGTTTCTTGATTAGGTGGATTACCATTGGCAGTATCGAAAGAAGTTGTTATTTTTTTGGCACCTAAATTAGACGTAAAAATGATTATCGCATTAGAGAAATCACCTAGATTTCCTTTATTGTCGGTTACTCTTCCATCACTAAGAATAGATAAGAAGATGTCATATATCTTATCATGTGCTTTTTCAAGCTCATCAAAGAGTACCACTGAATAAGGTTTTTCTCTAATTTTATTAACCAAAATACCCCCTTCTTCATACCCAACTAAACCAGATGATGCTCCTAGTAATTTTGAATAATCACTTTGGGATTGGTATTCTGACATATCAAATCGAATTAAAGCGTTCTCATCATCAAAAAGAAATGCTGCAATCGCTTTAGCTAATTCAGTTTTTCCCGTACCTGTAGAACCTACGAAGAAAAAAGCCCCTTTTGGTCGGCCTATTCTTGCTAAACCAGATCTTGCATCAATCAATGTCTCCGTAACTGTTTTTAATGCATGATCCTGCCCAAGTACACGTTGTTTCAAAATATTTTCAAGATCAAGTAATTTTTCTTTTTCATCTGATTGAAGTTTACCCATTGGAATACCTGTATTGAAAGCTGTAATAGCTATAATATCTTCTTTTGTAACAATAGCTTCTTTCGTCTTTGCATGATCGTCTAATCGATTAAGTAGCGCATTTATATTTTCAAGAAATGCCTCAGAATCATGAATGTTTATTTCAAAATTATCTGCGACTTGATTCCAAAGTATAGGACTAATGCGTTTACTTACTTTTTGATAAAACCATTGCAAATCTTTTATCAATTGTTGATTATCAATTTTTTTATTTTTTAACTGCTCTAATTCTTTCTTGGCACTCCGGATTTCCTTGCTAATATTACTCGTCAAAACCTTAATTGCGGACATAGTTTGATCTAATAGCCCAATTGCCGAAGCTGGTAGTTTTTGACTTTTGTAAAATCGTTTCGCCATTGTAATCACTTCTGGGATGGCATCTTTTGACACATCAACTCCATGGTGCTTTATATATTTAGGAATTATATTTTCAAGCATTTTGATGGCAATATCTACAGGCGGTTCTTCTACTTTTATAGTAGCAAAGCGTCTAACAAATGCTGCATCTTTTTCAAGATATTTTCGATATTCTTGATTGGTTGTTGCACCTATGATTCGGATATCTCCTTTAGCTAGTTCTGGCTTCAAAAAGTTAGCTGCGCCACTTCCAAGACTACCTCTAGGGTCAAGGATTTGATGAATTTCATCAATGAAAAGGATAATGTTTGCTTTTTGTTTTATTTCGGTGATTATCTTTTTTAAACGATTTTCAATTTCTCCTTTGTAAGAAGCACCTGCCACTAAAGCACCTAAGTCTAACTCTAAAAGTTGTGTATTTTTAATAAAATCAGGAACATTGTTTTCAGTAATTTCAAAAGCAAAAGCTTCAATAATAGCCGTTTTTCCTACACCAGGTTCACCTGTTAAAATAACATTGGGAGTATTTCGACGACCAAGTATTTCTATCATCTTGAGCAATTCTTCATCTCTTCCGATAATGCTGTCGATCTTGTTAGCTCTTGCTTGTTGTGTTTTATTAGTGCAGAACTTTTCAAGAGTAGAAACTTTATTTTTTGGATGATTTGCCTTTCTACTTTTATTCTTTTTGTTCGTGTTACTTAATGTTTCAGGACTTCCCAATAGTTCTATTACAATAGAGGGGGTTAAGGGGAAACTCTTTAAATCAGTTTCTTTAAATCCTATATTTGAGGTACAGATTGCTACTAATAATGCAGCTGTCTCTTGTATTTCAATATTATTTATAAAGTTGTGTTGTTGCCCCTTTGCTGCTGCTATTAACATTTCTACTTTTGAATCGGGTCTAGGGTCTTCTTTTAATTTAGTCGTTTTTGATGTTTCTTCAATCATAGTGATTGCCCAATCTCGCATGTAAAAAACATCTTGTCCAGACTCCTGAAGCAAGTCGACCAGACCTATCTCCTCATGGAGGACAGCCCACAGTAGATGGGCTGCCGAAAAATTGGGTTGATTGTATTCTATCGCTTTTGCTTGTGCAATTGCTATGATATTCTTGAGAGTAGTCATTATAATAATTTATTTTGCTACAGTTATTCAAAAAAGAAATGAATAATTGTTTTAGTTGATCGTTGAAATTGGCATTCCGTAGCCTATGGATAATTGAAGAGCGGTATTTTTCTGGCTATAATTATCACTTATATACATATTTGTTAAGCCTAGTTGATACCTAGCATCTATGTTAATACGCCCATTACCGATAGGAATATAAAGACCTCCTCCAAATGTGACTCCAATGTCTAAAGGTTTGTAAAAATCATCTGAGGCACTACCCCACTCTACATCATAAGAGTCATCAATAGCATATAATTCATTGTAAGTTGGGTCGCTAGGACTGAACCTTTCGTCTCTTTGATTATCTATAACAGTATAGCTGTATTTACCTCCGATACCGATACCAATTGTGGGTCCAGCCATTATGTGGAAACCAAAAGATGTTCCCAAGAATGAATATTTAACTAACAAAGGCGTCTCTATGTAACTTAATTGTTCTTTATTATAATCGACATAAAGGGGAACAACAAATCCATCTCCTAAATCAAGGAAGTCATCTGCTACTTCTAGGGTGTTTTCTTGAGGAGTACCTTTCTGAACAAATAGGAATTCTGGTTGTAGGGATAAGCTTCCGTTTAAAGGAATATCGACAGCTACTCCAGCCATGATACGAGCAGAAGGTTTGGTGTCATACCAATCATCTAAATCGCCACTTTGGTTATAATTGGCTAAGGAAACGCCTACTTTAGGCATTAATAAAACTTGTGCATTTAAACTAAATGATGTGATTGTGACTGCTATAATAGCTAAAAATAGATTTTTCATTTTTTTGATTTTATAAATTGTTATTTAATTACATTTATTGATACATTAAGAGTAAAAAAGGTTACCAGCAGATTTTGATTTTTTTGATGAATTTATTTACCGAGCTTTATCCATGTGGTATTGTCATTTATTACACTAGAAATATAGCGCAGTAGATGATTTTGCTTGGAAGGGTAAATTTTAACCTCGTATTTTTTGCGAATGGATAAATTCTTTTTGATCTTCAAATTTGCACTAAGGAGTTTGACCTCTATTCCGTCATCTAGAGTTAGGCTAGGAAAGTGAATAGCGAACCTGTTATTTTCCGCTAGTAGTACTTTTCCTTGAATGATACTACCTTTCTGGAGTAGTTTTTTAGTGCCAATTGCAATATCTTTTTGAACTTTAAACTTCATTATTTTACCTACTAAATCTTGCCGAACGGTCTTTATATCCGCTACAGGTGAAATAGATAGATTAATAGGGTTTTTTAAGAAACCTCGAACATCTGTAAGATGAATGGTGTCTTTTGCTTCACTTATGAAGTTAGTCTTTTGAGCTTGAAGCGAACAATAGATGCTACAAGCAATTAATACAGAAATGATTTTTTGCATGATTTAGATGAGGTTTAGATTTTGATTAAAGTGTTAATGTCTAGTCTTTTACAGGAGGAAGTGCCTTTATTAACTTATTTTGTCTCTGGACGTACAGAGTTACTGTGATAGGTATATCCTTTTGTAATGGTTCTTTACTTTTAAAATTGACTGATTTCAAAACTATATCTTGAACACCATAACTAGTTCTTATGGGTATACTTGGAAAATTAATAGTAATTTTCCCTTTACTTTCTGATACTTCGCCAGTTATATTATCACCTTTTTTTACTAAAGTATTTGATCCAATAGTTATATTTTCCTCCATTTTGAATTTTAAATATGAATCAGTATCTGAAAGACTAAGGTTCTTATTGGGAGAAATTTTGATTGATTTAATTTTCAAAAATTTATCTTTCTCTTCTGTGGTTACAGATGTTATTACAGCTCTGGGTACTATAGGAGTCAACGCTTGATTTTCCATTTTAGAATCATTTTTATCCTGTTCTTTATCAAATGTTTCTTCGTCCTCCCCTACAACATTATCATTCGATACATTATTATCCGTTATACTTGATGGATTACTTTCATTTTCATTCTCATTTTGAGATACATCTTTGAGCTTATTCTTATTCTCTTTTTTATTAATAATAGAAGGTTTCTCATCTACTTTTTCAGAAGTAGAGTTTTCTGTCTCCGCATCTCTATGGGCAGTAGTAAGTGACTTATTACCTTTGATTGATTTATGCGTTATCTCAGAGTTAGTTTTCGCTTTATTTTGAGGAACCTCATTTTCTTTGGAAATATTTCTTTCATTTGTTTGCTCTCCAGAATCTTTTACAAATTCTTCTTGTTCATTTTCAGCTATAAAGAATCCAGGATTCTCTACAACTACTTCATCTAAGTAATTATCTTCATTTGAACTGTTATTTCCACTAAACCAAAAACCTAAAGAACCCAAAATTGGTATCAATAATAGCAATAACAACCACTTTCTATTTCTTTTATGTTGCTGAATAGTTAGTGCTTGTTTCTGCTTTTGTTTTCCATTTCGTATAGTAGCACTTGTTTCAATATTGATACCTGCGGAACTTTGCGCAGCAGTTGTAGCTACAACTGTGCTAGGCTCTTTAACAATAGTTTCTCTAGCACTATTGGAACGTTTTCCTTCTTCCTTTTCTTTAGATAAAGTCCAAGAATTTGTATTTAGATAATTCTGTGCAATTTTTGCAATTTGCTCTGCAGTCGGGCGTTCCCATGGATTTTCTGCAAGAATAGAATGCAATAATGAATTAAAACCTTCAGAAAATTGTTTAGATAGATTAGGGGGAGTCATTCCTTGAATTTGTGTAAGACCACCAAAATCACCAAAAGGTAATTCATCTGATGCTAATTCAAATAGGGAGACACCCAAAGCCCACACGTCGCTAGCCTTGATAGGTTTTCGATTACTAATTTCTGTTGCAAAAGTTTCTGGTGGACGATAAGCTAATGGAGTTGTTCCTGAATTAGAGATAGAGTCTATTGCTTCTGTACGTCGACCAGATTTATGACTTTTACGAATAGATTTTTTGAGTTGTTTACTGATACCAAAATCAGCTAATAAAAAATTACTATCATTATCAATTAAAAAATTATCGGGCTTTATGTCTTGATGGATA
The DNA here is from genome assembly GCA_020629275.1 of Tenacibaculum sp. Taxonomy (GTDB): domain Bacteria; phylum Bacteroidota; class Bacteroidia; order Flavobacteriales; family Flavobacteriaceae; genus Polaribacter. The sequence goes on from JAHDDQ010000008.1 coordinate 39,630, forward strand.
ATGTGGCTTTCTAGTCCATGTAAAAAAGCTAGCGCTGAGGAAATATCCAAAGCTACTTTAGCAAGTTCTTTTTCTGTGAGTTGTCCGGCTTTTTTTAATGCATTACCTTCTTCACAAAAAGGCATAACTAAATATGGTCTACTATTATAAATACCATAATCAGTTGCTTTCAGAATTCTATGATGATTGAGGTCATAGAACTGTTCAAATTCTGCTTTGGCTTGTTCAAAATCTCCATCTTCTATCCCATGGAATATTTTGATGGCTTGAATAATGCTACCTTCTTTTCGTTTGGCTTTCCACACTTCTGCAAATCCTCCCATACCAATTTTTTTGAGGAGTATATATCTGTCTGCAAATAAATCATTTGCTTGAAAGTTTTTCATATCATTAGATTTTGATGATTAGTCGTACATCTATTGATACATCTTGTGAAGGAAAGGTTACCTAGTTTTGTTAAGTTATAAATAAATAAAAACGCTACTAATCTCGAAGCAGATTAGTAGCGTTCATAAAACAAGAACCTAAGTTTTTAATATGTTATTGGACTTTTTGTAGAATGATTTTTTCTCTATTATCTTTATTCAAATATTTGAAAGAAAGAAGAATTCTTTCTTTGTTATTCAACAGTGAATTATAGTTCCATTTCGATAGCGTATGATTATTTGATATTTCATCTTGAATATCCATTCTTAATTTATTTTCTTTTTGGGTTAATCCTATAAAGAAGTTTAGATTTACAAAATCAGGAACTTGACTTTTGTCATGTATAAAGTAGAATGTAGAATTTTGCTCTTCTTTAAAGTTTATAATAACTTTAGAATTTATCTTAACTTTTTCAGCATCAGATTTTATACTAAACGGACCGCGAAATGTTATGGTATATTCGTGAAAATTTGATAACCCTTTTGTATTCAAGATGTTTTCTAATTTTTCTTTAAATATATTTAAGCTTTTTACTTTTGCTAAGTCTAACGTTTTTATGATTAGATAGGATTTCATTAAATGATAGTCACTCACCAAGTTGTTTTTTGATGTTAAATACTTAAAACACAACTCTAATTCTTTCAATTGTTTATTATCATCTGCCGATAATGTAGCATTATTTATTTCCTCTTTTAGGTTTTTGATGACATCATCTATAGTTGTTGCAGGTCTATTAGCATGAGTCTGTTCATCATTAATGTTATCCTCTTTAATGACATTATTTTGAGGTGTATGTTTTTTTGTTGAGGGATGAGTTAAAACAGGTTCTTTTTTAATAGAAGGTCTAGGGGTTGAGGGAATAATTTCGTTTTTAGAGTTTTTATCCGATCCTTCACCTAGGTTCTTGAATTGACTTGATATATTGTCCTTTTTGGGATCATTTATTTCGAGAGTTGACTGCTTTGTATCTATCACATCAGGAATGATAGTTTCATAATTATGAGACTGAGCGATGAAGAGTTCCTCTTTTTGAATAGAAAAAAAAGTAAATGCAGTAAGGCAGAATAAGAATGCTAAAGCAAATAAGCCAAAGGTAGTTCTTCTATTACTACCTTTATTTCCCTGAACACTTCCCTCAAGAGTATTATTAGTTAATTGGATTTTTCCTTTAATTACCTTTACTAAGCCTACTGTAATGTTATCAAAACCTCCAGCATTGTTAGCAGCTTCTATTAAATTATCAATACATAAAGAGTTGTCATTGCTATTATGTTTTATAATAGATTCTATTTCTGAATCTTGAAGCATACCATTGAGTCCATCAGAGCAAAGTAATAGTATATCGTCTTTTAATAGTTCAACTTTAACCTTACCTACTTTTAAGGTAGATTTATTGTCCCCTAAACTTTGAGTAACAATATTACTGTCGGGATGAAAAAAAGCTTGTTCACTAGAAATTTGACCGTTGTTGATTAGTTGTTGAACCAGAGAATGATCTTCACTGATTTGAGTTAAACCTTCCGTAGGGCGGTAAAGATAAGCTCTGCTATCTCCTATCCAAGCAATATAGACAAAATCATCTTTTATTAATCCTATTATAACTGTAGTCCCCATTCCTTGTGTAGAACGATATGATTTGCTGTGTTTAATAATATCATTATTGGCATAATGGATAGCGTTTTCTAAGAAAGAAAATATCTTTCGTGGTTTTATTTTTTTATGCTTGTAATGCTTATTAAAATATTCTTTAATAGCCATTCCTGCTATATGAGAGGCAACTTCTCCTGCATTTAAACCTCCCATTCCATCTGCTATAATCATGAGAACGCCATTATCATCACTTTTATATGAAGAAGGGCTCTGGTCGATTTTCCATTGATTTTCATGAAGATTGGGACTGAGGATAAAATTATCTTCATTATGTTCTCGCTGTAAACCGATATTTGTTTGCAGGGCTATAGAGTACTTCATTACATTTGCTTTGGTGGTTGTTGACATAACTAATTATTATTTACAGGTATCAATGATATTTAGCGGAGTTATTTTATTTTTTTTATATCTACAAGCAATTCGATAGGATTGTCTATTATCCTCTATACAGAATCCCCCATAACCATTAATCATTACTATTCCTTTTTCATCAGCATCTAGCATTAAGGATATAATACCATTATTATCAGAAGTATATATTTGTTCCCTTTTAGATGTTGGTTTTATTTTTATTTGTTTGTTTCTGAATGACTTTGATTTTCCTTTTTTGTCTGTTAATGTTATTTTGATAATATTGGGGTCTGAATTTTTAGTGGCTTTCTCTTTTTTTATATTGTTAATATCAGAAAGATAATGGAGTTGCCATTTGTTGGAGTTTTGTTTTTGAGTCAAAATACCAGATAAAAGAAAGTTTGTTTGCCCTGTAGATGTAACTACATCAAATACCGCAGCGCCTATTGGAATACCTTTTACTGGTATTACATCAAGGGTATAAATAGAGTCTTCATGTTGAGGTATTGTTCTAAATACCGCTTTTTTTATAGGAGTATTAGGGTTTACTGACCAAGATGAATCTGCATACAAGACGTAAACCCATTGGAATTCATTTAGGTCTCTGTATCTACAACCTAGACTTTCTAAATTTTTATTTTCTTTGTATTCAATTGTATATAGTTCTTCGGATCTATTTTCTATAGGGATATTGATGTATTGAAAATTATTTTTTGTGATAGGTTTTACCTTGGTCTTTGTAATTACTGGTGTTAATTCTTGATCGTTATTAGGATAAGAGTTTGAAACAAAATTATTAGTCCAGATAACATTTTCAGCAAAAATGCCAATTCCAAACACTCTGTCATAGTACTCGTTTGTTCCTTTATAAAATCGCTCACCGTTTTTATGCTCTAAAACATAGTCGTGTTGAACAATACATATCGACTTTTCTACTGCTTTTTCTAATAAAGGGTTAGACAAATTTACCTTAAATATATTGCTCTGTGCATAAGTATTATAACAAGAAATTAGAGCTATTCCGATGAATATTTTTTTTAATAAATCCATAATATTTTTTTTGTCCAAACACATTATATAATAATGTATTTGGACTGGTTATTAGTTTACTTTATATTTCCAGTAGGTGTGAGCATAACAAATGTAATTGAAGTAGTAGGTGATGTGCTTCCAGATGAAACAATACCTACTGCATATGCCTTTCCGTCTCTGACAACAAAACATGGACCTCCTGAGTTACCTTGATCGGTACCAACGTTACTGATCTGAATATATCCGTTTTTATCTAGACCAGGTTGAGCAACATTACTTTCACTAAACGATATTTTTATATTGTCCAAATCATTTAATTCAGTTGCACGTGGATATCCTAGAATCATGATTTTTTCCCCTGCTTTTAAAGACTTAGACATTGATTCTCCCATCTTGATTTTGCCTTTTTCTTTTTGTGGGGCAGTGACTGCCCAGTCGCTACTACCTGAATGCATAGAAAACCCAGACATAACTTTTTCTTCAAATATTTGATCATAGCTTTCTTTCAATACAATGCTCTCTCTATTAATTTTGAAATCTTTACTAGTTAATTTTATAACCTTTCCGGAAGGAGAGACTGCTTCTAGATTAGCGTATACTTTAGCACCTGAAATGGTTTTCTCAATTAAATTGGCTAAATATGTTGGATTATGAACTACACCATCTGCAGTTAATATGTATTGTGAATCAGGATTTCCATAAAGCCATGGATGTGAAACGTGTCTTGCCGTTACAAATCGACCATCGTCCAATAAAAAGCCAGTACCAGTTCCTTGTATACTTGCACATAGATTATTTACATAAGCTAAAATACTGGGAGGTAAATCGGCTTCCACAGTTACCCCTAACATTTTAATTAAATAAACATCATCTTGATACATATTGACGAGCTCGACTCTACTTATATCTTTGACTAAGCTCGCTTCTAATTCGGCTTGTTTTGCGCTAATTTCAGCTAACTTATTTTTTTGATTACTAATTAATTTAGAGTAGTCTTGAACTTGTTTTTGCATATTTTGCATCTCTTTCTTAGCTATTTTGTTTTCTTTTCTAACTTTGTCAGCCTGCTCTTGAGATATAGAAACTTCTTTTTCTAATTTTTGATTGTAAGTTTCAAGGTCAGTTAAGTTATCTTGGAAGGAAAACAATTGTTTTTTTAGAGCTTCGTTTTCATTATAAAAGGAGTAAGTAAAATAGCCTCCAGCACCAATAGAAGTCGTTAAGAATACCACCATAATTAATAGTGCTGTTTTAAACGGTCGTAAAACTTCTTGTCTAAATGCCTGTAAGCGTATAGATAAAGGAAGACTTTTTGCAGTATTGTTTGGTGGAGTATTAAAGCCAATCTTAGGCCCTTCCATAGCAAGTTGTATTTCATCGCCATTTTGAAGTTTCCATTGATCTGCTACAGGTTGTCCATTTACTAATGTTGGATTGGTTTGTGATAGGTTTCTAATGACATAATCGTTACCTTCTTTTTGAATAGCAGCATGTCTTCTACTTACATAAACACTTTCAGGTGTAAAGTTTAGGGCTGCCTTAGGGCTACGTCCTAATTCTACATAATCACTGGTGTAAGTAAATTTTTGACCTGGTTTATATTTTTGAGTTGGTGTTTTTATTTCTAAAACAAAAAATGTTCGCCCTTTTGCTCCAACTAGTGATTGGAAACCAGCACCAACTGATTTTTTAAAACTGGGTGCTACTTGTGTCTTTCGGTTATTCATGATGTATTGATTTTTTTCTTAGAATGCAATTTTATATTTACTTATTGATACATCTAAGCTTTGAAAGGTTACCAAGAACTATTGATAATTTTGATGCTATATGATATTCATATTGCATCGTATTTCTTGTGTATCTCTTTCTATATCTATGATATATTGAAACTTTATTTTTTGGATACCTTCTGAATTAGATATAATAATGGACTCTATATAGTCATTGGAATCATAGTTGTATTTTATCTTTCCTATCTGGGTTTGGAAAAGTTGGTAATGTATTTCTTTGATTTTATTGTTTTCTTGATAACTAATAGAAGCTTCCATGCTTGTCTCTTCATTTAGTAGTTTTCTGGTATAGGTATTTTGCTTTTTGATGTCTTTATAGAGTAATCTATTTTGGGTGTCAAATTTTTGAAGCGCAATACTGTTATCTGTATATGTAAGGTGCTTGATCCAATCATGGCTGTTAAAAGAGTCTGTGGAAAAAACAGCTTCACTTTTTATAATCTGATTTGGGAGGTGTTTTATTTTCTGTATTCTCGGTTTGGGATTAATGAATTTTATCTTTGATGATATTTGCTTTTCATTTAAACTTAGAATTCGCTTGTTTAAAGTTTTTGTGTTTTCAAAAATTGAAACTTGAAATAATTCTTTTAAAGAGCTTTTCTTAATTTCTATATCTAGTTCCCTATATTCTTTTCCATTAAGAACAAAACGATATTTTTCTTTTTCGTACATATCAATAGTTAGGGGGATGATATTTTCTTCAAATAGAAACCCATCTAGAATATAAAAAATAGGAGGCCAGTTTAATTCTTTTAATAACATTTCTGATACTTCTTTTTGTACTACTTCCTGTGGAATCAGCTTATTGAAAAATATCGGGATCATTAGAAAGGCACTCAATGATAAGCTTACTGACAGAAGCCAAAAATATCGGAATGGTCGAAATATTTGATTGATAGCTGTTCTGAAAATGGTGATTAAATTAAGCTTCGACGGTTTGCAGGTACGATAAAATATTTTGAGACCTGATCCATCTACTTCGATAACATCACCATCTTTTAAGTACCATGTATTTACAATTTTAGTACCGTTAACTTTGGTTGAATTGATTTTAGAAATAGAATTTATGATTACCTTACCTTGCTCTTGTTTGATAGAGGCTTGAATCCTACTAAAAAAAGGATTTTTGATTCTTAAATTACATGTTCGATTCCTACCAATAACTACTGTAGAAATATTAAAAAGATATGTTTTAGAAGCTTTACTACTCACATAGCTGAGCCAAAAAGTATTTTTTTTATTGCCAAAGATTAATTTTAAGGTATCCAATAATATGTTAAAAAATGTTTTCACACTTGATTTATTTTTAATGTTGTATCTCCTATTATGAGAATATCATTGGATTTTAATTCTACACCAAGTTCATCTATTTTTTGGGAATTTACGGTTACTCCATTGGTAGATTTATACCATCCCCATTTGCCTTGTTTTTCTCTCCATTGACCATCTCTAATGAACCACTGAATTTTAGGTTGTGATATTTTTTCGATGGTAGCATGACGACTTGATATGTAAGATGTCATTGTTTCTTTGATTCCAATATCATTATTATTGGGGCTATTAGTATCCAACCAGCCTAGCCTTAGAATACCTTCTTTTGTATTTAATAATTCAGATAAATTGTAAACTCTACCCTTTTCTTCTCCATGCATGACCTCTAAAGTCATAGCTCCACTTGGAGTATCTGATTTTTGACTTGGGTGAGCTTGAATATGACAACCCAATTGGGATATGAGATTGTCAATATTATCATAGCGCTCATTTTTATAATCAGGGTGAAGACATCTGCCAATTATGTCAACCCAATAAGAAGGGATGGAAGGATTATATTGTTGTATATTAACCCACTTTCCTTCTCTGGCTCGCTGCATATAATTAGCAAGATCAGTTTCCGTATTAAGTGTCCCAAATGGTAGTTTGCCTCCTGAAAATATTTCATACATCGTTACACCAAAAGAGAAAATATCTGTAACTGCACTCATCGCTTTAAAGGAAGTACGTCTGTCGAGTTGTTCTGGTGCGATATAAGCATAAGTACCAAATACATTTTTAGAACGACCTAAAATATTGCGCTCGGTCATGCGTTGTTGTTTGAAACCCGCAATACCAAAATCGGTTAGTTTAACCACATCGTTGGTTCCAAATAAAATATTATCAGGTTTGATATCTCTATGGAAAATACCATTTTTATGCAAATCGGATAAGCCTTTTAAGATTTGACAAGTAACTTTATTGATAATATCAAAAGAAGGAAGATCATGGATGTATTTGGACAATGTTCCATTTGGGCAAAATTCCATGACGATATATGGGTTTCCTAGATGAATACCTTTGGCTACACTTTGTACAAGGTGTTTGCTACTTACTTGACCACATTCAAACTCTCTATCAAATCGTTCTACTATTTTTTCTCGTTCTTTATCATAAGGGACTTCCCATAGCTTCAATAGTTTTAGGGCATAGCTTTTACCATGTAGCGATACTTCATATACAACTCCGAAAGTGCCTTCACCCAATGTACTTTTGATACAATATTCTTTAATATATTGACCTGCCTTCATCATAACCCTTTGTGGAATTGCAGAACGAGTAGCCATAATTAATAGGTTTTAATCTTTTTTGAATACAAATCGTTTGTTACCAAACATAACCACCATTCCTTCTACTAAATGTATTTTTTGATGGTCTTCCAATCGGATATATGTGCTTTTGAGTTCGCTTTTGTTTTCGATATACCATTGACCATTCTCATTGGAAATGAGTGCTTGAGTTTTACTGGTTATGGTTTTATTGCCTGGACTCAGGTTGTCTCGGTTAAGTTCTACCTGATCTTCTTGAAAACTCACAGCTTCTCCTGATGGCTTACCTGTACGGTCGAGCGCAACTAGCTGAAATGCAGATGAAGTGGCTTCTTCCCAATAAGGTACTGTACCTGTCGCTACTTTAGGTTTTTCTTTTATAGGCTCACTAGGTTTTTCCTTTTTTTCTGTTAATGGAAATTGGCAATAAACACAATTACTGACACCTGCTCTATTGGTAGCATGGCAATTGGGACAAACGATCATAGTTGATTTATTTTTATTGATTTTAGAATTAGGTTGATCTATGTAGTCGCTATTAGAAATAGCTCCTCTTATGGTCTTTTTCATTTTATTATTATTTGGACTAGCTGGAAAGGGCGTTCTACACTTGATACAAATTTCTACACCTGCTTTATTTTCCCATCCACAATTGAGGCATCTTTTCATGACTACATCATTTTTGATTGTATTGATTTATTTTTGTGTTTTCATTTCTTAATACCATGACTGGAAAAAAGGTTACCGCCTAAATGCAAAAAAGCCTTCCCAGAGTTGAGAAGGCTTGATGAATGAGCATTTTCTATTTTTAGTTGCAAGTATATTCGTATTCCATTATTGAAACATTTCCGTCTTCTTGTGTGATAGTGGCTTTTATAGGATAATCATGCTCATTATACTCATATTCATAGTCTCGTTGATGAGTGATTGTACCGCTCGAAGAACGATTTTCAAATTTAGTTATATTAAATTTGGGATATCCTTCTTTTAAATTAATCGCTTCATTATATGGTCTCATGCCATCAAATTCATATGTTTTTGTGTAATCGATCGATTCTGGATTGCCTGAATAATTTCTTTCAAAATAACTACAATTGTCTCCAAAGTACTCATATTCCTTTCTCCAAGACAAAACACCATCATTATCATATCGCCGCTTTGCCTCAATCGAACAATCACTCGAATTATGATGACTATATAAATGTTGAGAGATGTATTCATTTTCACCATTTTCCACATAATACCATTTTCGTTCAGAGATTAGACCTTCTTGGTTATATGCATATTCGCTAAAACTTGACTTGTCTCCATCTTCATTAAAGTTGTTGACTACCACAATACGATCCTCACTATCGTAGCCATACGTTTGATACCAATCAACTACTCCATTTTCATCAAATTCATTTTTGCGAAGCACTCTATCTCCATCATATATAAACTCTTCATAAATAGCTCCATCTAAATAAACTCTGTCTATTTTACATGTAGTTTCTTGTCCTGTTGTGGGATTTCCATTTGTATCAAGGTTAATATCCTCATCCTTCGTACAAGCTGAAAAAAGTAAAGTTACTGTCAAAAAAGTCAGGATTAAATTTAAGTATTTCATTATTTTAGATTTGTATTTTTTCAGAAATAGCACCCTTAATTGGGTGTTGTCGTCTGTTAATACCATGAGTAAAAAAAAGGTTACCACTTATTTAGAAAAAAGAAAAGCCTTCCAGAATTTTCTGGAAGGCTTTTTAATATCGTTTTTCTTATATCTATAGAATTGTCTGGATAGTACCCTAATCTTGTACACAACGACAATAGCTATATTCATCTATATCTAAGGTAGTCCGAAGAGTTATCTCTGTTGGATAATTATTTATAAAACCATATATATAAGCATTTGTAGTTTCATATTCATCCGTTCTTGTTGAAGACCAATAATACGTTGCCATATCATCATTGGTACCAAATATCTGATAGAAATTACCATTTTTTTTCTTTTTTAATGATTTCAAGGTTTCTTTTCCTACATCATTATTTGTTAAGTAAACATTATCATCATATATGCCATATCCTCCATAAGCATCAAATAAATTACTCCAATCTTTGTTACTTGGCAATCGCCAGCCATCAGGGCAGACTCTTTTTGCCGCTTTCCAAGAGTAAAGCCGCCCTAAGCCCAGAAGACACTTGGCGTCTTCTGGATTATATTTGTACTTTTTTAGATTACTCATTGCACATGCACAGTCTTTATCTTTTCCTATTTGAAAACTCATATTTTCAACCATCCATTTTTTCCCATCTTTGAGTCGCATCCATTTGTAGGTTTGGTTGTCTCTATTATCTTGGAATACTCCTTCTTGGTTTTCCCAAATGAATCCACTTGTGACAATAAAGATTAATAATACAGAGAATGATAAATAGCATTTTGAAAAAGTCATTTTTGATTTTTTTGAAGAGATGTTACATAAGTTTTTATATTATGTAGAATCCTTGGTTTTAAAAAAATTACCCATACTGGGTGTTATCGCTTCTTAATACCTTGGGTATTAAAAAGGTTACCACACCATCAAAAAAAGCCCTACAAAACTTTTGAAATAAGTGTTTACTTTTAATCTTGAATACAGCGACAAGCTGCACGAGAACCATCAATCGTTGCCTCATAGTATATTTCAGTCTCTTTAATTACAGTAATCCTTTCTGTTTCTTCTTGCCAGTATTTACCTACAGTATCATACCCCTCATACCACAGAACTATATCATCAGAGTATCCACTCAATTTAAAACTAGCTTTATTTTTAGTATCCAACATCCACTTTAGTCCATATTCAACAGTACTATTCCATTCTTTTTTAGTAGGTAAACGCCAACCTTTAGGACAAGCATTAAGAATAGCTTTTTCGTCATATAGTAATCCTGATAATTCTCGATATTTTTCTCTTTCATCATAAGAGTATGCTCCTTCCATTTGGTAATTCAAATTTTGAGTCATCCATTTTTTCCCATCTTTAAGCAGAACCCAATCATAAGATTGACCATCTCTATCATCTATATAAACACCGTTGTTTTCAAAAGATAAAAATTTGTCATACCATTTGAAACCATACCTTTGTTGCTGTTGTTTTTGCCACTCTACACTATTATGGAGAAGTTCATTTTCTGATTTTTTATTCTCAGCTAAAACTTTATTTTTTTCTTGATTTTTTTCTTTATCATAGTCGGCTTGCTTTGCTCTTTCTATTGCTTCTTTCTTCATTATTTTTTCTATTTCATGCATCTCTTTTTCCGCTTTTTTCTGTCTAACTTTTGCAGTGTATTCTAAATACTCTTCATGCTTTTTCTGGACTTTTTGATAATTTTTTCCTCCTCTCAACTGGGCATTGGTTGAAAAAACACCTAATTGTTCTTTATATTCTTCAGGAGCCGCTCTATTTTTAATTAAGCTAAGTAATTGATTGATTTCGTCAAAAGTTAGATAGTATATATGTTCCCGCCGTAAAATTCCATGATAATTTTTATCATCCACATCAAAAGGACAATCTTGTAATTTTATAATAGGACTATCGTTATTGGTATAAACTTGAGGCATGCACTCTAGTTCTCCATTTTTAAAAACTACAGTTATCGGAAACCTATCTATTTGGGTTTCAAATGGTCTACTCCTATCTCTCCCCAGCCTCCAATAATTATAATTATGCATATACGTTATTTTACAATAATTAAAAACTTCATAAATATCTCCATCCTTGGAATAGATAGATACATCTGGTGGAGCCAAAGCTTTATATTTACCTTTCTTATTTTTCCACTTTTTCATATCTTCTAGAAGGAAAATTGATTTAGAAGAATATTCTATTGGCATTTCTCTCTCTTGGCCTTGTATATAGGAAGAGAAAAAACAGTATAGTATAATTAAAAATAAGTTCTTTTTCATGGTAAAAATTTTTATAAAAATTTAAATTCAGTTATTGTCGTTTGTTAATACCATGAGTTGAAAAAAGGTTACCGCCTAAATACAAAAAAGCCTTCCCAGAGTGGAGAAGGCTTGATGAATTATATTTTGTTGGATTAATTCGAAAATGATTTGAGTTTGATGTTTATCCAATTTCTGGTAACAGGGCAGGAGAAACAGCCACTGTCTTGATAGTAGAAATATGAATAGGCATATACCAAACCTATTGGATCAGTTATATTATAGTATTCTTGATATCTCTCTTCCTCTCGTATAACGATTCCTGGTGTTGTATCATTTATGTTCCCTTCTTGATATCTAACTCCAGTAGTCGATATACTATTATCATAAGGCACATCCACTGTGTAGGCTCCTGACTCCGTTGTTCCATCATTTAGACTACCATTTCTAGCCAAAAGCATTGTCATACCTGACCAAGAAGATGCTCCTTTTTTGAAAATACGTTTCCATTGATTAGTATTGGGGTCTTGTTTGAGTAATTCTGTATACTCTCCATTGGAATCTTGTTTTACTTTGACATACACTGTCTTATTAAAGTCATAAAAGCCATTGAGGTACTCTGTTTTTCCAGTCAACTTCAAGGTAATTCTTCCATCCCATTCTCTGTAATCATCAACTCGCATTGTTAGAGTACCCGAGTCAGTATAATTATCCCAATCGTCTTTTGCTTCTACTTGATACTGCCAAGTCGTTCCTTCTTGAATTGGAAATAAAGAAGCGGGTGAAGTGATTTCAACTTGTTTCGTTATAGTCGCACTACCTCCATCATTATCAATTGTTGTTAACTTAACTTGATAAGTTCCTTGATTTGGGTAATCTATATTAATATGCCCACTCTCCGTCAATTCATGTTGGTTACCAAGCCCATCCTCTAAAATAAATTTTGCTATATATCCGTCAGGATCGTACCCACCACAGTAAATCTGTCCCGTAGTGTAAGCAGATATTGACAAATAAGGAACAGGAAGTAAGTTTGCATTATAGTCATTTGAAGTCTTAGTGAAAATTGCTGTACATCCATCAAAAACATCACCATCATCAGAGCCTCTATATTGCCATTCGATATTATTATTAAAAACCTCTCCCGTACCTTCAAGTTCATAACTAAAATCTCCTTGAGTTGGTATTTCTATTTTATCTTGTTTAAGAACTGCGATTAGACTATCGAATTCTGTGAAATCTAAAATTATTACTTCATTTTCGTTTTCTCCGGGAAATATCTTTGTTACATATTCATATTCTTCTCCATCACAATCAACATTTACTTTATAAACACCTAAGACATCTTCTATATTCACAGGAGCTATCTCACCACCACTTGGATTAGGATTCATATCCTCATCCTTTGTACAAGCTGAAAAAAGTAAAGTCACCGTCAAAAAAACTAAGATTAAATTTAAGTATTTCATTATTTTAGATTTGTATTTTTTCAGAAATAGCACCCTTATTGGGTGTTGTCGTCTATTAATACTATGACTAGAAAAAAGGTTACCGCTTATTTAGAAAAAGAAAAGCCCTACAGAAAATATCTGCAAGGCTCTTGAAATCAATGTTCAATCAATACAATTTTCTTCTATCTTGATATTATGATTTGCTCGGTATAATATTTTCCTTCTTCTGTTATGATATGAAGAACATACATACCTGTTTGTAAATCGCGAATATCAATATTTTGTGTTGTATTCCAATTATTAGCTTCTGTGTTATAAACCAAACGTCCCGTAGAATCCATCAATCGAATGGTGGATGAAACGTTTATTTTATCTGAAATATTTATCGTTAACCAATCTGTCGCAGGATTTGGAAATACGTTTACTTCTTCTAGTAAATTAGCTTCATGTACTCCCACTGTTTCCGATACTTCGATGAGGTTAATTTTCAATTCAGTATCACTCCCTGCAATATTTTCCACTTTGAGAGATACAGTATATGTTCCAGCTTTTTCAAAAATAACTGTTGGACTCTGTGTGAATACCTCTATTTCAGTACTTCCATTAGAAATGATCCACTCCCATGAGGTCGGGTTATTTGAGGATATATCTGCAAAGTTTACACTCTCTCCTACAAGTACTTCATTAATATTTACTTCAAAATCAGCTACTGGCTTCGCAATGACAGTTATATAACTTGTTTTTATCTCATTATCATAGCCACCTTCATTTAAACAAGTCAAGAAAACCGTGTATTCTCCAGGTTGACTATATGTAATGCCTGTTGGGTTTTGCACATTAAAGCTTTCTTGATCTGCACCCACAAAAGTCCATTCCCAAGATGTCGGATCATTAGATGATAAGTCATAAAAATCAACCATTTGTCCAACGCCAATAACTGTTTCACTCGCTTCAAAATTTGCTTGAGGTGCAATAACAGGCTCTTCACTAATAAAAGCCTCTTGAGTAATTTGAATTTCATGGTATGCTGCCCCATCTGCATCAATATATATACTGGTAGTTCTATCAATAAGATTTTCGTTTTCTGTTAACATTACTTCTATAACAGCATTACCCTCTCCTGATACTGAACTAAAAGATAACCATGATTCAGGGCTACCAATATTCCATGAAGTATTTGATGATATTGTAAAAGTTAAATTACTTTCTGTATGTTCAGCATATAGATAATCTGTATCTACTTCAAAAATAGTAGCTTCTGCCTGCTGTATCGTTATTGTCTTAGAGATACTTCCATCTAAAGCTTTAAGTAATAATTGAGCCGTACGAGGTTGGCTCGTTATGTTCTTCTGGACATTGATATAAAAAGATTGACTCCCTGTATATGTTTGAATGGGAGAACTAATCCAGTCGACTTGATTTAGGTCTAACTCCCAGTCAATATTTGATTCAACTTCTAAATATAAAGAATTTTCCTCCTCAGAAACCGTAAACAAATTTGAGGCAAGCTCTAAAAAAGCAGCTGCTCCACTTTGTTCAATATATATTGTTTGAAATACATTTTCATTCTCTGTTTTGATTTCAATAGCAACATTTCTTTGTGTACTCATTAAGTTTTCTTCAAAATCAATAGAAATAGTGCCATTTCCTGTTCCGTTATTTGGACTGATCGTAACCCAATCCATTGGAGTAGAGGCGATCCAATCTACATTACTTTCAATAGATACACTAATTGTATTTGCTGTTGCATCTACCTCAAAAATATTTTGGTCAACAGTAAGGAAATCTTCTTCTTCCAGTTCAACACAAAAACTAGTACGGTCTTCTGTCCCAAATTCTCCCCCAGATGCTAAAATTATACCGTTAGTATCAGTAAACGAGTAGTTCCCTTCTCCATAAGTACAACAAATCCCATCTCCATAAGTATCATAAATAACAAAATCATAACAGCCATCAGGTAAACAGATAGATTCTGTAATTACAGTCCCTACTGTGTTGTTTTCGTAAGCTCCTCCTTGGAAAATCACATTATTCCCATTTAAAATTTCCCATGTGGTTTCAGCCCCATAATCGTCTAGTGTCAATGATAAAGTAAATTCATTATTTTCGCAAGGAATATTATCCTCTTCATCGCAAGTTTCGTTTGATACAGTAGTAGTAGTAAAGGATTCAAAATCAAGCATATTATCTAAAAGGACCGGAGTTTCTTCTCCTTCAGGTATATATGCTATAGTTGCGAAGTAATCTCCTGATGGTAAACTTGTCCCTTCTGAAGTAAATGTTACAGTACTCCAATAATATCCTTCTGATGAAAGTCCTTCGTGAGAATAATTATCAATTTGTTCAATTAATTCTAGAGGTTCTCCAGTATTTATATCCATTAAAATGGCAAAAATAGTCCCATCATATCTTGAATTTCCAATATTCAGGATATCCATTGAAACTTCAAATGGACAGTTTTGAAGAATGGGGTCTGGATTTACTGTAACCTGTGAATATGCAGTAAGTCTACTACAACTAGAAGAAGTCACATCAACAATTTCATAATTAGTGAATTCATCGGTAGGGTATATCACACCAGAAATAGCGTCTGAATCTCCAGCTTCTTGATAAAATGCTTGCAGAATATAATCTCCCCAATCTACATCTAGTCCGAAAGAATTAATTGTAAAACTAGAATATTGATAATTTGAAGGTAATTCTATATCTTCCTCAATCCCAACTATTCCTGCAAACTCTTCTGTATCCTCCTCAAAAGCTAGAACAATTATAGAACCATTGAAATCCGAAGATCCTTTATTCGCAAAACCTAAGTTAATTTCAAAGGGACAATTTACACCAACATACGATGAAGAAGCTGTCAAATCAGCTCGCATTTCTAGATAAACAGCAGCGTTCTTTGCTATATCTGATGCTGTTGTTTTGGTTACTTCTAGTTTTGTGGTATTCAGGTTAGATATATGTTGATTTAAATCAACTTGCCTGTTTTGTATAAAAATAGACTTTATCGATTGTAATTTTTCGGAAGATTTAGATTCGAATTTTAAATTAGAAAAATTAAACTTTGGTGTTTGTTGCTGCCCCCAAAGTGAGCAAATACATAGAGAAAATATTAAAAATAAAGCGGTAAAATTTTTCATTGTTTGTATTTTGAATTGTTTTAATAATGATTGAACAACCCTTAATACAAACAATGAAAAAAAGGTTACCTCTATTCTATCTGTATCGCTTTTTCTACTAACCAATCGCCATTGGTATATTCGATATAATATAAGCCTACTGGCAGACGATGGACATTGATAATTTTTTCAAATTGACCATCTTTGGGAATATCGATCCGCCATTCGTCCAATGATTTTTTATTGCTGTCCATAAAACGAATATTGACGTTTTCCCCTGCTTTAGCTTGGAATTTGGCAATCACTTTTCCAGAATCTGAAGAATGCTCTTGAATACGGAAAACAGCATCATTTTCTGTTCCTGTAAAACTATTCAATGGATCACAATCTTCTATATCGGCTAAAAACTCCGCACCCAAGGGTACACAGAAGTTTTCATCCAGTAGAATCGAATCTGCTGCTAGATATTCCAAATCAATGTTATTGGATAAGGTAGCATTAGAACCAATGTACTCATTAGAGCGATAGATAGAATCGATATTTTGTGGCGTAGATATATATAAATCTACTATCGAACAAAGCATATCATTTTTGACTTGTGCACAAGCAAGAGCTGCATTATGGTCAAGGCAACCGTTAGTCGCTACAAGACCTGTTAATCCGGGTTGAACAGCAGCAGTTGAGAGGATACAATCTTTTATATCGGCAGCTGTAAGGGTTGGAAATAACCCTTTAATCGTCGCCGCTGTACGCGTTACAGAAGGAGCAGCAAGCGAAGTTCCTGCAGAAAGGTCTAGTGAACCTCCAACTATGGGCGTTTCTACAAAACCGTGTGCTGCTATATGAACACTATAAGCACCATAGCTTGCGTAGTTTGATAACTCTATATCTCCTGTTTGATTGTCAATGGTATAAGAAGTCACCACAATCATATTAGGAATATCTAAGTTGGCAGGATATTTATGGATAATATCATTATTCTTACTCGTATTTCCAGCAGTTGTAACAATAAGTACATCATTATCAGATGCATATAAAAGAGCATCTCTTAAAACAGAAGGCATTTCTGATGCCTCAAATCCCCAAGATAGATTCATCACCTCTGCACCATTATCAACCGCATAGTAGACAGCACAGACAGCATCAAATACTTTCCCTTTTTGAAGTTCATGAAATTTCAAATTCATCATCTCCAAATTGATATTACTATCAAAATCTCTAGCAACAATACCATTAACTTTAGTTCCATGTCCGTCACTAGGTAAGTCTATTGGAGCGCCTGTCTCATTGACAAAGTCATAGCCAATTAAGTCTCCGTCTACACAATTATCACTATCGTTAACCTCTTGATTTTGCCATAAAGCATTGGAAAGTAGCGGATGATTGTCATCGATGCCCGTATCTATAACGGCCACTCGAACTTGTACAGCATCGCTAGGTGGTGGCGTGTAGGGCGTTTGCGGATATACCAACTCTTGCCCTAGTAATGTGGAAGGAGTGGCTGTACCAATAGGATAATAATCCGTTATTGTTCCACCTGAGGAAAGTACTTCGTAGCGTTGGGCGAAGATGCCTTCATAATTTCCATCGCCGTCTCCATCCACCCATGCGTCAATGAAAATACTTCCTTTATTGCTTGCAAGTCGTGGAAAAGATTGATGAACATTAATATTTTCGGGAGTAATTGTATTTACTAAAAATTCTTGTGGATCATGAGCCGAAAAGTCACTTTTGTATATACGTGCATAGATATTATAATGACTGCTGTTAATACTATGTTCATGATAACTTGACCAAGAAATAACAAAATTTCCATTCCCCAAAAGTGAAATACTTGGTTGCTTCTGCTCTTCTACAGCAAAAAGGTTTGCAGACTGATCTAAACCACTTATTGAGCTGTTAGAACTATTGAAAGCTCGCCAAACTACTTCTGTATAATTTGCACTTCCTGCAAAATTAACACTTTCCCACACTACGATAATTGTTCCATCATCTTTAATGGCTATATCTGGATTATTTTGATTATTTGTGATAAATTGATTCACCTTGAAGGCACCACCCACGGCATTTCCCACATTATCGTATCTACGACAATAAATATCATTTTCATTACCTGTACCGTTCCAAACAATAGCAAACTCTCCAATACTATTAATAGCTATTTTAGCATTTGGAGTTGTATCACTATTATAACCAACTGTCGCTGTACTTCCCGAACCATATTCCATATTAACTATATTAATGGAACTAGTTGGTAAGGCATTATTATTAAATCGTTGGAAGAAAATATTATCTTCTACATGCCATAATACGATAAAGTTCCCATTATTATCAACTACCACATCTGGTTCTAAGCCATAGGCATACTTATTTAATGTATCAGGGGCTGAATTGATACTATAAGCTGCTGTTAAACTAATATCAAAAACAGTCCCTTTCGGAGTACCGTCTGCCATATATTGCCGACCATATATGTAATTACCTAATCCAGAAACATTGGGGTCTTCATCTACCCAAACGGTAACAAAATCTCCATTAGGTTGCATGGCTATAGAAGTAAAGGTCTGCTTTGTGTTCGTTGATCCAATTTGAAATTCAGAGGATATTGGATTCCCACTACTATTGTAAACTCGACCATAGTTATGTTCTCTTTGAATGTCATACCAAGTCATTACAAAGTCCCCATCAGCATCCATAGCCACATCTACTTGTTGTTGTTCACCTGATGAATAATCATTTACTTGAAACTCGACTTGTTCAAAGATATAGTTGTAATTAGTAGTATCTACCTTTGCTTTTGTTTTTGTGGTTTTACGACGTTCTTCTAAGGATGTTAAATTATCAACACCCCATAGCTGTAAGGTACGACCTCCGCAAACACATTCATCATTCAAAGTATCCCCTAGAGCTAAAGCTTCATTCTCCCAGACGATGATACTATCTTGCGGAGTGTTTTCATCAAATTCTAAAATATACGTCAAGACTTCTTTTTGAGCAAGATTAGTTGGATTACCAATAACTGCATAATTATCAAAATCACATATTTCCCAGTCGTCTAGATTAGCTGACAAAATATGACCCGTTAGAGCAAGTATAGCTGACGTTCCGCTATTAGCAATCATATTTCCGTCGTCCCAAACAGAGATCGTTACTTTTGAACCTGGAGTATAATTTTCAAATATCATGGCATAGGATACCGTATCTAATCCTTGACAAGCAACAGGTACTAAATTATCACATTCTCCTACAAATGCTTCAATAACGGGAGCTATGGTATTCTGTGTTTCCGTACGAATAAGAAAATTTCCAGAAGGAGGTACAGTTATTTCATACCAAGCATCAATGAGTGTATTTGGAAAATCGCCTCCACAGGAAGCGTCATGTGATTGAGTAGAAGCTGTCAAATAACTAAAATCCGCGAGTATACCATTTTCATTACATGGATCACTATGTAATGGCAGATTTCTTTTTCTGGTACAGTTATCTTCAGATAAAGATAACTTAAATGCCCACATATCACCATTACCATAAACATTGTCAGTATCTATATTAGGGTATTCAATACACCCTGCAATCATATAACCATTATCTTGTGTGTTAATGATTCTAGAAGGAGGAGAGGATGCATCGGTTGCACTACCTCCTGCTCCGTACACACTCCCCCACAAAAAATTACCCAGCGAATCGACCTTACTGATCCAGTAACTTGGTAGGTAGGTGATTTGATCTGTTGTATAACCTAATAGAATATATCCCTTATCCAGAGTTTGTTGAATATCTGTTGACTGATCGTCAGTGCCTGTAAAATTATAGTTACTACCCCATTCATACTGACCGAGACTGTCTGTCTTCGTGACACTTACTTCATAATAGTTATTATTTCCTATTAATACAAACCCATTATCTTCTGTTTGTCTGATACTATTTGCACCAGCAAAAATATCAGACTCCCATGCAATTATTCCATCAGATGAAAGTTTTAACATCGCACTCGGTTGAGTTGCACCACTTCCGTATATCGGTCCTCTAATAAAAACATATCCTGAATCAGATGTACAAATGATATTAACTGAATCAAATAGCCCGTGGAACGATGCAAAATTCTGTTCCCATATTATCTGCCCTGTATTATCTATTTTTACTATCCAAGTTCTATTTGTACCATCATAGCCATTACCACCATAGCTACCTATATCCCCATCATTCGATGTGGTATATCCATTGATAATAAAATCACCATTAGGAGTTTGTTCTATACTTCGTAAATTATCTTGTCCTGTTCCTCCATAAGTCTTCTCCCATTCCACGGAGCCGGTACTTGATATCTTTGAAACAAACCCGTCATAGTTCTGAAAGCTACTAGAGGCTGCAAAGTCATACACCATTCCTGAAATGATAAATCCTTCATCGGATGTTTGATCAATATCATAAATATGATAGCTCCTACTAGTATTTCCGTAAGTGCTTTCCCACTCTATTACCCCTATATTATTAACCTTTACTATCCAGGCATCTCTATCATCATCTGTATTTGTATTCACATCAAAATCATTAGAACTAGTACTTCCAGCCAAGACATATCCCCCGTCTATTGTCTGTTCTATATCACTTGCTCTATCTTCGTCTGAACCCCCGTAGGTGTTTTCCCATTCGAGACTGGGTGTTGAATAGCCAGGAGTGCTAAATCGGGCAACAAAACTAATTAATGCCGTTGTTGTACAGCCTGCATTATCAGTTACATTTATACCAAGGTTAGCTATACCGTGTGAACCTTTAGTAACATCGGCTGTACCATCTCCATTGTCGTTAATTGACATACCATAACTTATATAATCAGCATTGTACCAAGAGTACGTATATGGAGGAATACCCCCACTTATGTTTGCAGTATAAGTTTCTACGTCTCCCACATTCATACTACCCGCACCTGTAATACTGGCCGTTAGTCCGAACGCCTGGCAATCAATGTGTAGATCGTTTATGAAGGTAGAGTAAATACATCCATTAGAGTCTTCTACCGTATATAATAGTTCTACTTGTCCTGGGTATGTTCCATTTAGCGTAGCCGTACCGTCATTGTTATTTGTAACAGAAATAGCTCCTGTTCCTCCAAATTGTGTCCAAGTATGATTTACATAAGGAGGAGTCCCTCCGTTTGGATTACCATTGAATGTTGCAGGCATTGTTGAATCAATAAAATTAACTCCTGTAATGTTAGCCGATAAATATGGTGTACATGCTTCTGTGATAATCACATACCCATTGGTTCTATTACCTATCCTATTTTCTTGATTAATACCCGTATTATAAGAACTACCACCGCCGCCGGCTCCCCATGCATCACCGCCGCCGCCGCCAGAGTAACCGCCACCGCCACCGGCAGCAAAAGGTAATGGATGGCTATATCTTCCTGCTCCTCCTCCTCCAAACCCACCGCCAGAGTAACTAATAGAGTTACCGCCACTACCTGCTCCTCCACTCAGGAATGATTTTCCTCCACTTGCATAAATTCCCGTAGTGCCACTAGGCATATAAGTAGCATTGGAACCATCTGTATAAAACCCACCACCACCACCTGCATAGTATGCCATCGAAGCACCATTTCCTCCGACACCACCAATACCGTTTTCAGGGGTATTGGTTGAGCAAGTACCTATTTGACCATCAACTCCATCAGCTGTTATTGTTGCATCTAAACCATCTTTCTGACCGCAGGGATTAATAGTGTAGAAAATAGCACCACCGCCACCGCCTGCTATTATTAAAGGAATATTTGTAGAATTATTAACAACAAAAGAACCTCCCCCTCCTCCAGCACTCCTAGTTACTTTCTCTGGTTGTTCACCAACTAGTATATCTAATACTTGCCCTGGAGTAACAGAAAAATCTCCTATCATAATAGCACCTTTACCTCCTATGTTAGAGTAAGTGCCCCCCCCTTGAGCACCAGCTACTTCGATACGTATAGACGTAACACCAGCAGGTACAGTCCACTGCTCGATGTTGCCAGAATAGGTAAAAGTGGCTAGAGTCTGTGCTTTTACGAGTTGAGAACCACAAAAGATGATGAAGACCAATACTAACTTTGGTATTTTCATAGTTTTAAGTTTTTGTGAAAAATCGTTTTGTCGATGTCTGTCAAGTCTAACAAAGTCGTACTAAGTAGAATTTACTAAAGTCGTGCTAATTAGGTGATCCTCCCAAATGCGAGGAAGCCTAAGTTGAAAGTTAGGTATTGACGCCTCATAAAAAGAAGAACCGATAAGCCTTTCTATAGAAAGACCTTTTATTGGCATACTACCTAACATATATTGATCGACATCACAGAAGATGAGTAACTTGCTTTTGGAGTCAAAGTGTATTTGAACCAAAGGCTTCTTTTTTACAAATGGTATATAGTAGGAATATCCTCCCAGATTGATCGTTTTATTCTTACTCACTTTCCGATACCATTTTCCTTTAGATAAAAATTCATACACTCGGTGTATATCCATTAGTGCTCTTTCTTGATTGGGATGATAAACCCGTCCAGAAAATTTTGCTGTGGGATAAACTGTTAACGGTGATTGGTCACCAAACCCGATATTAGAACAAGGTATTACCTCATTCAACATGGCTCTGCGTTGATCACTATACTCATGCAATTTCAACAAACTTTCAAATCTATTTCCTTTTATCACCTGATTGGTCAAAGTTTGATGTGCACGTTCCACTATGGCTTGATCTGTAGGTGTTGCTTTTCTACTAAATATTAACGAAATACCTAAACTAACTAGCCACAAATGAAATCGAGTTGGAAAAGGTGATTTTCCTTTATTCTCAAAAAAAACACTCGCATGATCCGTTTGTAGTGTTTTAGGCATACCAAACTCACAAAATGCAATTCGTAATGCTTGTTGATAATTTGTTCCTGAGGGTGAACCACTATGCAAACCTGCATCTATTGGAATACTTCCACAGTAAACTTTAGAAAATACATCCTTTGTATTGAGCATATGTACTTTTCCAATTCCATCCACTTCTATTGCACCTTGCCCATCTATTTGCCAAATATGATGAGGATATTCTGCTTTATGAAGTGCTGAATCAGGTAAGGAGACATGCTTTTCATACTTCTTTACCAAGCCATGGGTTTTTAAAAATTTGGCGATGGTGCTGGGTTTAGGAATAGATACGGTATCTAATCTTTTATCCTTATTCAACTCTATCCAAATTGTTCTAGGCCCCCAACCACTATGGCTTCTCCGTATCGCTAGTATCTTTTCTTTGACTAATTCTGAAAAACTAGATAAACAGCCACTTTTGGGACGTCCCATCTCCGAATGTAAACTTCCTTTTTTTAAAGCGTTGCTTCCATTTCCGAACCGTCCATACAGAACAACCTAATTGTTGAGCAACTTCAGATGCTTTAACACCTCGATTACTCAGTTCTACTATTTGGATACGATCTTCTTCTGTTGTCATAACAATATTTCAATTCTTTTAATTCTCTTTCGAATTAAATGCTATATTTTTATACCAAAAATTAGCACGACTTTGATAGACTTTAGTTAGTACGACTTTATTAGACTCAACAATGTCAAAAAAAATATAAGACTTCATGTTACTGATTACATCTATACGTAATAGTACTAATTTCCAGCTACCTTTTAAATATTCTGTGACGATGTAAAGATAGAAAGTCTTTTTTAGAAAAAATTGAACTTATGATGTATTCTTAAAGGAAATTTGTTTTTTTGAGCCTTATTTTCAGTTATTTATATCGTTTCTATAGCTACAGAGACACATAGGTACAGAGATTGTATGTTTGAGATGCACCTTTTTTCTCGTAGGGAAGCCCTAAAAAACCGTATCTTTGAAATATGAAGCTACCAATTGGCATACAGACATTTAGTGAAATCCGTGATCGAAACTTACTCTACATAGATAAGACTAAACAAATACACGGTATTCTTACTTCAGGTAAGTATTTCTTTCTATCCCGCCCTCGGCGTTTTGGAAAATCGCTTTTGCTTTCTACGATGCATAGTTTGTACGAAGGTCGAAAGGACTTGTTTGAAGGGCTTTGGATAGCGGATAAATGGAATTGGGAAAAGACTTACCCTGTTATACATATTCAGTTTGCTAGCCAAGGTTATCGAACGATCGGCTTGGAAAAAGCTGTTTTTCAAATGATAGAACAAGTAGCGAAATTCCTAAATATTTCATTGGAATCAGAGGGCTTTAGTTCTAGATTTAAAGAGTTAATTCAAAAAGCTGCGGAAAATAGTCCTAGTAAAAAAGCAGTCGTCTTGATTGATGAATATGATAAACCAATTATAGATTATTTAGATGATATTCCTCAAGCTACAGAAAATCGAAAAATTCTCAAATCCTTTTATTCGGTATTAAAAGATAGTGACCCTTACTTAGAGTTAGTTTTTATTACAGGAGTAAGCCGATTTGCTAAAACGAGTATTTTTTCAGATTTGAATAATCTTCAAAACTTGACGCTCGATGAAACAGCCGTTGATTTATTGGGGATTACCTATCAAGAAGTGGAACAGTATTTTACGGAACGCTTACATTTTTTAGCTCAAAAGAAAAAAACTACTTTTGATGATTTGCATGAGCAAATGCGGTATTGGTACAATGGCTATTCGTGGGATGGAGCATTAAAGGTATACAATCCCTTTTCTTTATTAAGCTTTATGAAGGCAGGGCAATTTCAAAACTATTGGTTTGAAACTGGAACACCTACTTTTCTTATCAATCTTATGGTCAACCGTAAAGTTTTCCAAATAGAAAACCTACGAGTTCCTGACACTACACTGAGCAGTTATGATATAGAGTATCTTCAAACCCCCACACTTCTCTTTCAAACTGGCTATTTAACTATACTTCGTACATACCCTATGGGTGTTTATGAACTAACTTATCCAAATAAGGAGGTTAAAATGTCTTTAGAAGAACACCTCTTAAACAAATATACGAATGATACGAGCGGAAAAGGGCGAGTCCATGCTTTGCAAATAGCTGAATATTTTAAAACTGAAGAAATAGAACAAGTCATTAAGACCATCAACGGTGTATTTGCTACTATCCCTTATCAGTTATGGCAAAAAGACAATGAAACCTTCTATCATGCACTCATTCATCTAACGTTTTCCTTGGTTGGTGTTTTTATTCAATCTGAAATCAATAGCTCAAACGGGCGTTTAGATGCGATGATTGAAACCGTCGATGCTATTTATATCATAGAATTCAAGTTAGATAAATCTGCTGATCTAGCACTCCAACAAATACAAACAAAAAACTATTTTGCTCCCTACCAGTCCAGTCTCAAAAAGAAAGTGGGTATTGGTATTAATTTTTCAAAGGAATTAAAAGCTGTAGAGCATTATAAACTAAAAGAGTTTTAGTTCCTTTCTTTTCGACCATCTCAATTTAGCTTAAAATTTAGTACCTCTGCCCACATATAAACAAGGGATAAAATCTGATCAGAATAGGATTCATATCCACTATTGTAGTAAAAGCAACACAAAGAAAGGGACTAACCATTATCCTTTTTTCAATTTTTCGATACAAGTGTATACAGTTGAACTATAGTTGTTTAGCGATTGAGCATACAGTAACAGAATACTATTCGTCGAGTCGTTATTGGACGAATAGTTCTATTTTTTAGATGAAGGATCGTTTCATATCTAAAATCTTGGACAATAAATATGTTTGCTTTGTCCCCAACTATAAGTAAGGTTTAGCTCTATGCTACTACCTAAAATACTATTTAAATTACCCAAACGTTCTCCGTACGAAAAACTAGTAGATAAATTATTGCTATTGGGCATTTCTAGAGTATAGCCTACCATTGCATTCGGTTGACCAGAATTATTCATTCCAAATCCAAACATTAATCCACTCTCATGATTCAGTAAAACACCTCCCATAAAGTTTAAGGGTGAATGACTTTGATAAGAAAGATTAACTTGAGGTTCTACAATGAAATTCTTGACAGGAATGTATCCTCCTCCATTAATAAAATAATGAGGTGTTTTATTGATTCCTAAGTTCTCTGACTGAACACTTCCCGTTTGTACTAATTGCGGAATAGAAAAACCTACATAGAACTTATTAGCTTTTGTAAAAAAAGCACCAACGTTTAATTCTCCACTCATCTGACTCAACCTATCTGAAGATACATTAGGAACTTCTTGAAAATTAATTGCTGATAGCTGAATATTGTATTGAGAAATCCCTCCACTTAATCCAAGAGTCAGTAAATTTTCTTTTTTGCGATCAAATGCTAAATGATAGGCGAAATTAGCCGCTAGGCTAAAATTAGAAATAGCTCCTGTTTCGTCTTTCAATGCCGTTATTCCATAGCTAATATTCATCGGTTCATATACATTTCGATATTGAAAGCCATAGGTTTTAGGGCTATTTTCAAAATTTGTCCATTGATCTTTATAAGCAACAGTTACAGTATTAGTATTTCCAAATTTCAAATAATGTGTACTGAATGCTGCTGGATTAGAAATGACTAAGTCATTTCTAAGTTGTGCAAAATCGACATATTGTTGTGCTGATGCTTGACCACCAATTAGTACAAAAAGGAATAGATAAATATATTTTTTCATGATTGATTGATTTTTGATAGTGAAAGGAAACTAGGAACAATCTTGTTAAGACTGTTCATAATTCCTATTTTAGTTAATCAAGGATATAAACATTGCCTTGAACAGTTTCTGATTTTTCCATATCAGGATAGAAAATATAATAGTACGTGGCTTCTGGTAGAGGTTTACCATTATAAGTTCCTTGCCATTTGTTCTGATAGTTTTCAGTTTCATAAACCGTATCCCCCCAACGATTGAGAATTAATATTTTGTTATTTGGATACTGTTCTATTTCGTTAATGATGAATCTGTTGTTTCGATTATCTCCGTGTATAATTCCATTAATAACCGAGATTTCGATTTCTTCCTGTAATTTAAGTTCTGGTTGTTGAAAACCTTGTGTCGCATGGTTACTCGTATTGCTTGTAGTTGTAATAACAAGTTCTCCTGTTGTAAATCCAATATAATATTCGTTATTGGATACCGCTCCTCCAAAAGGAGTCATTAAAGTTTGAGCTTGCATATTTATACTAAAAAAGAAGAGTATAGTGATATATATTATTTGTTTCATGATTTTATTTATTTGAATTTGGAGTAACGGCTTCTAGTACTTTTCCCTTAGAAGATGCTTTTTTAGTGCGAACTGCTTCATAATTTTCAAAACCTTTACGAACCGATTTGGCTTCCCAGTCAAAACTGTAGTTGGATGTTCCTCCAAATAATTCTTTTACTCGAATCCCTCGTTCAGTTTTTTCCACTACTGCCAAGCCTTTAGAATCAGCAGAGTTCGGTGTTAAATTGACGGTCATACTTTCAGGAGTAATAACCAATTTAAAATGGTCAGAAAAAGGAATCCATGCTTCTCCGTCTATTAGTTCGGCAGTACCTCTTTCATAGGCAGCAGCTTCAGGCCCTTCGATACAAGCATAGACAATTTGCTTGGTTCGGTCTTGTGGGTGATCCATAACAAAGTTTTTAATTTCTGCCGATATGGCTGCATTTCCAAATTGGTCAAAACCGATAGACACTCCGTCATTTCCAAAACGGTCTCGTACGCCTATATAACCGTGACCATTATCCCCAGCAATCATATAAGCTTGTGCTGCATCTCCAAACTGGCTTGTAGAGTTATAAACCCCCATAAATCCGCTATTAATATCTCCTTCATAAACGCCAATAGAGGCATTCACAGAACCATTTTGAGAGGAATAATTGCTAAATCCTACCCCACTATCGACACCGTTTACTAGGCGCATCTCTTCATCATTATTATACAATATAAATAGACCTCCACTTCCACTTTGGATAGAATTTGAGGAAAGATATGAGACATAATTATCATTTTCATTATAGGTAAAAATAGTCCCCGCATCGTTAGTATTAGAATATAACTCCACTCGCTCATTACCATTTTTGTTATTTACCTCAATATATCCATTATCATTAGAATATCCTCCTACGTTTATAATGTCATTACCTATTTCATTATAAAGAGAGATTATTCCATTTCCAAGCGATTCTGATAACCGCATAATAGTCCTGTTATCTTTGTAAAGTGTAATTTCTCCATGTCCATCTATATCACAACCGTTAAGTCCATTACGATCATATAAATTTATGATGCCACGTGTAGAAACATTTCCGTTAACACTACTAAAAACATCTCTCATAGCTACCTTGGGTTCTCCATTTTGGTCTCTTAAAAATACACTTCCCTCATCATAATAAATCGAATTATTATCCCCAGGCTTCCAGTAAGAAGTAAACTCGCCTGTCAAATCTGATAAATCAACTGAATTTCCTCCTTCAATGCCAAGCTGAGTACCATTTAAGATCAAATTTTGATTATCGGTATTTGTATCACCTTGTAAACTAGATAAGTTAACCGTCTCAGTATTTCCATCTTGAATAGTAATCGTCAATTGGGTACCATTGAGGCTAAAATCTGTAATAGTTTGGTCGTCTGTATCTTCATTTTGCGCAATAAGTGCTTCTAGGTTGACAGTATTTCCATCCGTGATAGACAACTGCATATCATTCAAAACCAAATTTTGAAATTCATTATCAGGATCGTTATCGGCATCATCCACTTCATCTATGACGGCTCTTTGTGAAAGAAAGGCATAGGGTACCGAACTCAATGGAGCTACGCTTGTCATTTCGTCGCCACCATCAATGGAAATTATCGTTTCAATGTAGTATTGGTCTTCCGACCAATCAATTACTGCTAGGTTATCGCTTGTACTTCCTTCTCCTATAGATAAGGTATATAGTCCAAATTGATTTGTAAAAATATTGTGGTTTTCAGTATAGACAATTGTGCCTGTTGGCGCACCCTTTAAAATATTGATTTCAACATCAACATCTGTATTACTTAAGGACTCTCCTGCGATATCTCTAGCAATTGCTTGATAATTGATATTAAATGGTACAGATTGAGCACTTAAAAAAGTACATAAACATAAAAATAAAATTGTATTGAAGAATTTCATTGTATAAAATATTAGTGTTAAAAAATGATTGTTTTGATTTCAACACTTAATACAATGAGATTGGAAAAGGTTACTAGTTTTCTTCAAAAGTTCGTTCTACATTCTATTTTATATAGAATCTTAGAAACGAAAATCAAGTATTATGTTTTGTCTAATATGTGTAAAGAATTAGAAGTTAGCTTTTTTAGTTTTTATGTTCTTGTCTTGTTTCTTTTATTTTTTTGATACAAAAGAAACCCTAATAGTAATAGGGCAAACCCTATAATATAGACACATATTGTAGAACTAGAAAAACGAATAGATTCCATATCTCCTATTGGGATAAAAGCTGCCCAAAAGAATGGATTGGCATTATGAGAGTATTTTTCTATAAAATTGAGTTTAGCTTGACGTAATGCCGCATCTTTGGATTTTCCATCTTTTAACTGAGTATAAAAATTGAGCATAAGCTCTTTGGTTTTTTCGTCGTTAATGCTCCATAATGTTGTTACTATACTCTTAGCACCTGCATACGAAAAACCTCTCGCCAATGATATGATACCCTCTCCTTTTTGAAGTTCTCCAATCCCCGTTTCACAAGCACTTAATACGACCATATCAGCATTGAGTTGAATATTATATAAATCTCTATTATAAAGAAACTCGTTTTCCATATTATCCTTTTGCTCTGTAAAAGCTAAATAAGCATAATCTCCAGATTTATCATTTGCTTTACCATGTGTAGCTAAATGGATGAGTTGATAATTAGGGGCATGAATATTAAAATTATCTTCTGTAGCAGTCTCATTTTTAAAAATTTCTCCTTTAAATAATTCATTTAAAGCTTCTACCTCAGGTACATTATAATCTAGTGCAGATAAATCCGAACGGTTATAGGCTACGCTTTTATCTTTCTCTTCAAACATCGGTGCAAATGCGATAAAAGAAGCATTACTGTTTTGATGGACTTTATTTCGCATTTCTTCTAATAAAGCCAATGAATAACAATAACTAATCTGATAATCATTAATCATATAAGGATGAATACCAAACAAATCACCTTTTTCTACTTTCTGGGTCAATAATGCATCAAAAGGAATATAGCCTAAAATACCATCTGGTATAATGAGGAGTTGCTCATTGGTTTTGATTTTATCTTCTACAGGTTTTATAAGTTGTTCGTATAAACTATAAGCAGATGCTGCATATTGCTTCGCATTTGTTCTTTGGGTTTTCTGAGAACTTCTACCTTCTACAAATCCACCATAAATGCTTTCTCTAAACGTACGAATAGAATTAGACAAATTCTTGCTTTTAGGAAGAGCGGTAACTTCTATGGACTCATTTGACAATACAAACGCATATATTATGCTTTCATCCATAAAATAAGCAAGCACATTACCTTCTAAATTTGATTGAAATTTTGATAAATTAAAAGTTGATTGCGCATATTTAGCTTCAAAATAGGCTGGATAATTTTGTTCTAAAGTATCTGTTATTTTCTCTAATTCACGATTTAAAAGAATCAAAGAATTTTGAAGCGCTAAAGTCTCGGAATCTTTCGCAAAAAGTTCTTTTTCAATATCGGCTATACTTTTTTTAATCCGATTCTCACGTTGAACTAATGCAGTTGGAACATTCGTTGTTTTCTTGGCTTGAGCTTCCCCTAAAGCATCTAATAATATAAGTGATTTTGAGCGTTCTGATAATTCAAATGCCTTTTCAATATGTTTACGATCTTCATCTAGTTTATATAAATCTAATTCAATTTGAATATTTTGAGCAATGATAATTTTAGCTTTTTTGGATAAAAAGCTTTTAGAAGCATCAGATTGAAAGCCTTGTCGTATTTCATCGAATAATTGCATAATACGTTCTGAAGTTTCGGCTGCTAATTCAAGGTTTTCTTTTCTATTTTCTTTTACCGAAAGGGCTTGTAAAACTCTCACTTTATCTGCTAACAAACTAGCCAACAAAGGTTTCTCAGCAACTAATTTAGAATCATTTGGAGTAATAATTCCGATAGCTTCTTCAATATATTGAATTGCTTGTTGAGGCTGATTTATAGATAAATAAATCTCTGCTTTATTGTCTAGTGCTTCTGCTCGGCTGATTTCATCTTGCGCTTTAGTATACAGATCAATCGCTCGATTTATTGCTTTTATCGCCTTCTCTGATTGATTTGTGTTTTTGTAAAGTACCGCCAAGTTATTGTAACAATTTCCCAGTTCGTAATCTCTATCTGTTATTTTTCGATTGATCAATATGGATTTTTGATAAGACTTTTCTGCTTTCTGATATTCTTTTGCTAATTCTTGACTTAAAGCTAAATTACTATACGCATTGGCTATAAATTCATAATCTTCATCATAGTACTCCGATTCGTCCATTTTGCTATAATCCTTCAAAATATTATTCGCATACAACTTCATTTGCTCGTAATCGTCTCTTAATATATAAAGATTAATTAATTGTTCATAAATCCGAGCATACTCCCATGGTTCTCCTTTGTATAAAATATAGAATAAGTCTCTTGCAGAAAGAAGGTAAGATTCGGCTTGTTTTAAATCTTCCTCTTTCAGCGATACAGCACCTAAATCTTTGTACGTTTTAGCTAGTAAAATTGAATCGGCTACCGTTTTGCGAACGTTCAAATCTAGCGCTGTTTTAAGATACTTTTCAGCAGAGTTAATATCTTCTAAATTGATATAACTAGTCCCTATATTTCGATTGGCTTTCACAATAGAAAGATGTGATGAAGAAAATATCTTTTCTCTAATACGGATCGCTTCCTTCCAATTATTTATGGCTGCTCTGAAATTATTCTCACCATAATAAGCCACAGCTAACTTATGATATGCGAGTGCATAAGTGGAATCTTTTACAACTTTGCCTTCTATTTGTGAAAGTCCATCCTTTAGTATTTGAATAGATGTCGCATCATCCCCACTATTTTGAAGTGCGATTCCTTGTTTTACTAGTACACGAAGTGCATCTTTAAAGCTCTTTTTTATAAATAAACCATTCTTAAGTTCTCCATATATTTTTGCAGCTACTTCATATTCTTCTTCCTCTACTAATGCATCAGCATTAGATTCTTGACTTGACTGGGCAAATAAAAACGTTATGCTTATTACCAATAGAAATGTAAGTAAGACTCGATAAGAAAGCATGTTAAATAAACTTTTAAGTGTAAACTGTATTCATTGATTGATTAAAAATACATCTAAAAACTGAGAATATCTCATATGAGTACCTCATACTTCCTCCTATCTTTCAGTTGACCTAACAGGTTTAGCGAAAAATTAAAACTCATCAAAATAAATTTCACCTATCCAAGTAACCTTTAAACTTGATAAAGTATTAAGAGACGTAAATCAATACTTAATTACTAAAATAAATTATCTAAAATGAAATTCATAAAATTATTCTTAATCAGTATCGTAATGTTTTCATCTTTTGCATTTACAAATATTAAAGATGTGTTGTCAACAGAATCCATCGCTGCCATTTCTACTCTTGAAGAATCAGGTTATCAAGTAGACCATGAAATCTTAGCATGGCTCCAGTCAGGAGAAGAAATTACAGAAGCAATATCTTTTGAAAAAGATAAAACCTATATCATTCACGCTGTTTTTCCAGATGAAGTCAAGAACTTAAATCTTGATATTGTAGAAACAAATACAGGTAAATTGAAAAAGACAACATTTTCAAAAACTGAAACTGGAGTAGAAATTATGTACTCCTCTAATGACAAAGAAAATGTAGAATTAATCGTTACTAACCGACGAAGTTCTAAAAGAAAAACCAAGCACCCTATTAATTGTATCATTGCTTATAAATCTATTCAATAGGTAAAATCCTTAAATAAAAAATATGAAAAATTTAACTTTAATGCTGCTATTTTTTTGCACAATAATAGCATGTAATAAAGAAGATATAAATACAGATATAT
>JAHDDQ010000085.1 GCA_020629275.1 Tenacibaculum sp.
TACAAAATTTACAGTAAGTTATAATTTTTAAAAACATGATTTTTTGATTGAGGTGTAAAAACCTGTTAATAAAAGTTCGGGGGGACTCTTTATTAGCAAAAAAATAGCCACATTTAATGTGGCTATTTTACATTAAAGAATATTTAGTTAAGAATTTACAACACCTAACGTATATAATTGTTCAAGAGTTGGTGATTTGCTACCTCCTTTTGGTTCTAATGTAATACCAAATGCCTGTGATTGATTTGGGTTATTCACAGTGAAAATTTTATTAGTATCACTAATAAAATCATCTAACGTTCCTAAGCTACTTGGTGTCAAAGGATTTAATTTCAATGACCAAAGCTGGTATACTTTCCCTTCAGGTGGATCTGGAAGACCTTGAACATCTACATACATTTTTTTTGTAGTTTTATTCCAGTATACTTTTGCATAAGATTCTGGAGAAACATCTTGACCTTGTAAAGGAACACTAATAATATCTTTATTTCTAATTGCAGCTAACAGGATTTTATTAGCTTCTAAATTCGTTTCAGAACTTTCTAATTTTTGTTTGAAATTTTGCTTTTCAGCACGTATAGTTTGTATTTCTTGAAATAGAGAAGAACTATTCATTACAGAATATAGTAAGACGCTACC
This sequence comes from Tenacibaculum sp., assembly GCA_020629275.1. GTDB lineage: Bacteria > Bacteroidota > Bacteroidia > Flavobacteriales > Flavobacteriaceae > Polaribacter. Next base: position 640 of record JAHDDQ010000085.1, read on the forward strand.
AATTAAAACAGAAGCTGCCCAACCAGAATAGGTGGTCCAATTAGCTTTTGGTGTATTAATAGGAATTACTTTTGTCTCAGTCTCTTTTTCTTGAATCATTTTAATTAAAAGATTCTTAAAAGAAGGCTCATTGTTTTTGGGAGCCACACTAGATGTTAATATAGAAACTGTTTTTTCTATTTCTTGTATTTCTGTGAGCAGTTCAGGATGTTTTGAAACCATTTCATGAACAGCTTTGTTTTCATCTTCTGTAAGAGAACCAGCTACATAAAGCTCTAAAACTCCTGATGCTATGTATTCTTGTATATCCATATTACGCTAACATTGTTCTTAAATTACTTAAGCAGTTTCTATTTCTCGTTTTTACAGTTCCTAACGGAATTTCAAGGCTCTCAGAAGCTTCTTTCTGTGTAAAACCTTTGAAGTATAGAAAATCAATTAACTTTTTACAGTTATCTGCTAACTTGTCAACAAAACCCTTAATTCCTATAGTATCAGTTCTACTATCTAAATTAACATGGTCATGTAATATATCTACGAAAATATCTGCATCAAGGTTTTTAGATTTCTTTTTAAATTCTTTAGATCTTAACTTATCTATTGCTGCGTTTCTAGCTATGTTTAAAATCCAAGTAAAAAAACGTCCTTTCTTGACAGAATATGATGCTGAATTATTCCATGCTTTAATAAAAACATCTTGAGCTACTTCTTCTGCAATATTATGATCTCGGATAATATTAAAAACTACTCCGAGAATACTGTTATAGTACATATTGTAAAGTTTTTCAAATGCATGTGCATCTTTTTCTTTAAACTTTTCTACGAGGTTTTGTAATTCCATTCATTGGGGTTTGTTGTGAAAATAAAAAAAATAATTAGAACTACTTACACTTATTATCTAAAACAAGATGATGTACAAATTTGTTGTACTTAATTCTTCAAAGTCGCTGCAGGGTAGTAATGAAATTTTTTCGAGACGTGTGGTGACTTTATTGTACGACACCAATTTTTATTTCTTTGAAAAGTAGTGGTTTATTAATGAAATGATTTCTATATTTGCAGTGCTAAAAAAGAATAAATTGTTATAAATAAATTGCTAAAACTCAATTATATCTTATGAAAAAAAATGTTTTAAACATCATTATGATGTTGTCAATTTGTGTTATGTCCGCACAAAATGAAGAGGTGCCAAGTTTTACGTTACCTACACCCGAAACTTTTCAAATTACTAAATATGGGGATGTTCCTGTAAATGAGTCAAGTGGTAGAATTACACCTTCAATACCTTTATACACTTTAAAAAGTCGTCATTTAAGTTTACCGATAACACTAAACTACATGGGAAATGGTGTCAAAGTTGATCAGTTACCTACATGGACTGGTATAAACTGGACATTAAATGCGGGAGGTGTAATAACTAGAGTTGTTAAAGATGATCCAGACGAATTTGTAGGCCTAAATGATAGATTGCTAATAACAGAAGTAGATTTTAGACAATTTGACTTATCAGATGATAGTGATGATGTTAATTTTTTGAAGGATGTTTTTCTACTCCAAACAAAAAAATATGATCTTAAACCAGATGTCTTTAATTTTTCCTTTCCGGAAGGTTCTGGTAGCTTTTACTTGGATGAGAATTTTAATCCAATTATTACAAATAAGAAAGCTGAATTTAAAATAGAGATAATAGGAGACAGGAATACTAACAGATTAAATTTATATCATAACAAGAAATTTTTAATAACCTCTCCTTATGGTATTAAATATTATTTTGGAGGAGATGAAGCGGTATCATTATCTCATATTATTGATAGATTAAACCCTTCTGCAACCACCGTTCCATCACCAACTTCCTTTTATTTGACAAAAATAGTACACCCTTTCGGAGATGAAATTAATTTAGAGTATGATAACGACATACAATCATCAGAACCTATAATTATGCAATATCCACTGAAAGCAAAAAAATTAATTTTTGTAGCTCCTGTTAATAGACTTCAAGGTGGAGGTTCTCCAATTAATGACACCCCAGTTCCAACATCTCCTGAAAGTCCAAAGACATATATTAATGTAACTACCAAGCCAAAATATTTAAAACGTATATATAATAACTATGAAAATGTGATTTTTAACTCTACTGATCCTTTTCCTTATTCTATTTATAATAATTACAATAGGGTTTTAAATTCAATAACAGTGAATAATAATCTTAATATAAATTTAGCTTATGAATTCACTGGACAAGAAGGCAAAAACGATAAATTTTTCTTAAATAAAGTAGAGCTGACTCCTGTAAATTCAGTTAATGATAAACAAAAGATGATCTTTAGAATGAAGTATAAATCTTTAGAAAATTTACCCAATAGATTTTCTTTCAGTAAAGACCATTTAGGTTATTTCAATGGTAAAAATAACACTACACTTTTACCTAACAATAGTTTAAATCTTTTAGATAAATATTATGATTTTGATTCTGAAGTCTTCATTAAAACTATGTTAGGTGAAAATAATTTACCACCAGAAAACTTTGCACCACATCAAATTGAAGGATATAGAAATAAAATGAATTTTTCATCCTCGTATTATGCTGATAGAGATGGAGATATAGATTATGCATCAATAGGAGCATTAACAGAATTATATTATCCAACTGGAGGGCACACTAAATTTCAATACGAAGCACATACTAGAAAAGATATTATAACTGAACGAAAAACACTAAGCGTGTTTAAAAATAATATTAACTACCCTGATCGCTTGGTAGATGCTTTTTCGATAGGAGATATCAATAATGAACAGGTGAGTAATTCAGGGGTATTTGAAACACAGGAAATAAAAGTAAAATTTAAGGTAACTGCTCCAGAAGAGCAACCTTATAATGGACCATACGCACATCACGAATATGATCCTAAAAATCGTGATTTTATAAGGTTTAAAGTAACAAATCATACTACTAATACAGTAGAGTACGCAGCAATAAACGAAAGCTTAAATATGTTAAATCTTTGTTGTTTAAATGATGTTTATGGAAATATTATTGAGTTTCCATTTACTTTAATAAAAGGTCATGCGTATACCATTCAATTAGAATTTATTTCAGGAAATTTAGTAAACTCTTATGTGCTAGTTGATGCTTGGTTTGAATATGTGTCTGGATTTGAGTATGTTGAGGATTTAGGTTTAAGAATAAAAAGGGTTATAGATTACACAGACGATAACGCATCAGGACCTTCTAATACAAAAAGATTTTATTATAAAGAAATAGATAAGATTGGCACTCCAGAAGAAACGCCATTTGAAGTTTTTAGTGTTCCTAAATACTTAAGATTTCAGAAAAATTACATTGATTTAGAAAAGAAAACTAGACTTAATAATGGAACTGTGTTTGTAGAACAGCAACAGATAGCTTATTACATATCGATATTATCATCTGAGTCGTTACAGTCAATTTTACCAAGTTATGATAGTAATTCATTATACACTAGTGTTGTAATTAGCTATGGAGGAGATAATTTTGAAGGTGGCGGTATTGAAAAACAGTTTAAAATGTATGAGAATACCCCGATTAAAACATTCAATACTTCACCACTACAATATCAAGTAGAGCATATTAAATTAGCTCAGCATACTAATGAAAGTATATTTAATGGGCTTAACACTTCTGTATCTTACTTTGAAAAAGTAAATAGTTCCATAGCTAAAATTAAAAAAGACGTTTATGATTATCAAATAGAGGTTTATAAAACAATGCCAAACTTATATGGAGAATTATTACCTAAATACACAGGTACTAGCGATCATATTACTTCAGAAATAAAGCCAGTATCCATAGGTAACGGAATTACTGGTGAAGTATCAAATGTAAAAGATTTGTTTATTGGTGGATATGGAACGAACGCATATACTAACTTACTAAAAAAACAAACAACCGTAGAGTATACAGAGCCTTTATTATTAGGAGCCAATGAAAACTCAGTAAAAAAACTAGAAACCACAGTAGATTATACTTATGGTGATTTAATCGGTTTACCAACCGAAGTTACTACTACCGATAGTAAGGGGATCCAGAAAATAGTTAAGAATTATTATCCGGATCAAGTTATAAATAGTGCTAGTGTAAATCTACCAGAATTAACATCAGATGAGTTATTAGCCGTATATGAATTAAAATCAAATAAGGAACATAGAATAGCTTCACCTATTCAAACAGAATTCTATGAAAAAGATGGTGAAAATGCAAGAGTATTATTAAGTTCAAAACGTACTATTTATAGTATAAATGCTAATGGTTTAGTACAAATGAATGCGGTACAGACTTCAAAAAACAGATCTAATTATGAAGATCGTATTATTTATCATAGTTATGACAGTAAGGGTAACCCAACAGAAGTAAGTAAAAAAGGAGGAACCCACGTTGTTTATATTTGGGGGTATAATCAAACGCAGCCCATAGCCAAAATTGATAATGCTACATTCGATAACGTTGTTTTAGCAATATCAAGCATTAATGATAACAGGTTTAATACTTTAAGTAAAATTCAAGACCTTTCAAATAATGATAATGATAGAACGCAAGGGAATTCAGGAAGAGAAGGAATATTGAGAGAAGCATTGGATTTGTTAAGGAATTCCTCTGCTTTAATTAATTCACAGGTTACTACTTTTACCTACGACCCATCGATAGGGATTACAAGTGTTGTAGACCCTAGAGGAGAAGTAGTATATTATGAGTATGATGACTTTCTTCGTTTGGAGTTTGTAAAAGACGGAGATGGGCACATTTTGAAGAAAAATACTTACAACTATAAAGAATAATCACGCTATGAAAAAAAATATAAAAAAGATTCTTTTAGCCTTTACTTTCTTACTTTTTACTCTAGAAATATACGGTCAAGGAACGAGTCCATTTGCAACTGTAAATACACCAGACACTCCTGTAATCTCTGATCAGAATTGTAGTAATGCCACATTAACTAGAAATCAATCTCCTCCAGGAATTACATGGTACTGGCAAGGAACTATTAATAACGGAACAAGCACGAAAAATTCAGGTTTAAATTATCCAGTAAAAATATCAGGGACATATTATTTGAGAGCTAGGGATAATAATGGTAATTGGAGTACAAACTCAAGTTCAGTTGCAGTAATTTTAGGGGTTACAGGAGCCACAAATTGGTATGCTGATGTTGATAACGATAATTTAGGAGATCCAAACTCATTATTAGTGGCATGTTCCAAACCAGATGGATATGTTGCTAATGATTTAGATCAATGTCCTAATATTGACGGCAATGGAAGTGCAAATGGTTGTCCAGTACCAGTAAATGAATTAAATGAAAATTATATTCATGCCGTTATACCACAAAAAGCAGTTACAACTTTAGATGAACTCCAAAATAATAAAGATGCGATTAAAAGCATTACTTATTTTGATGGTTTAGGAAGAGCAAAGCAAAGTATAGCTATAAAACAATCACCAAGTGAACAAGATATTGTTACTCATATGGAATATGACGCTTTAGGAAGGCAAGTTGAAGAGTTTTTACCGTATATATCAAATACTAATGGTAGCATTAACTCAGGATCCAGAAATGCCACCCAAGAATATTATAAAACAAATTATTCAGACGATTTTTCAGGAGTTTCCAATACTAGTTCAATTAATGCATTTTCGAAAAAAGAATTTGAAAACTCACCTTTAAATAGAGTGTTAAAGCAAGCCGCTCCTGGAAAAGATTGGGCATTGGGTAACGGTCATGAAATAGAGTTTGATTATCAAACGAATAGTGCACAAGAAGTAAAATTATATGAGGTTACTACAACAGTAAACAGTAATGGTGCAAGGTTTGGTGTATCTTTAGAGGGAGGAACTAATACATATTTGCCAGGAGAATTATATAAAGTGGTTACTAAAGATGAAAATCACAACGGTAGTACTACCAAATTACATACAACCGAAGAGTTTAAAACGAAAGAAGGACAGGTTATTTTAAAGAGGACTTATGCGCTCATTAATAATATAGAAGAACCACACGATACCTATTATGTATATGATGACTATGGTAATTTAACATTTGTACTGCCACCAAAATCAGAAGCAAATGAGGATTTACCTTCATCGCAAGAATTATTGGACTTGTGTTATCGATATGTGTATGATACAAGAAATAGATTGGTAGAAAAGCAAATACCAGGTAAAGGGAAAGAATATATTATTTACGATGCTTTGGATCGTCCAGTACTAACACAAGACGCTAATTTAAGAGCAAATGATAAATGGTTATTTACAAAGTATGATGTTTTCGGAAGAGTTATATATACTGGAATGTATACACATAGTACTACATTAAATCAATCTGAAATGCAATTTCATTTTACGAAAATGAATAATGTAGCTTCTAAATATTATGAACAAAAGTTAGAGAATTTAGGAGCTAAAAATATATTCTACAGTAATCTAAATTTCCCTAGTTCAAATACAGAGGTATTAACCATAAATTATTATGACAATTATACATTTCATAAAATAGGTACAGAGAGTAGTGTAAACTTATATAAAAAAAGCGGAATACAATCTACAAGTAGGTTACAAGGTTTAGCAACTGGAACAAAAATAAGAGTATTAAATACTAATAATTGGATAACTACTGTTACTTATTATGATGAAAAAGCAAGGCCCATTCATGTATATATGAACAACGAATATCTGAGAACTATAGATGTTATTGAATCTGAACTAGATTTTGTAGGAAGAGTATTAGAGACAAAAAGTATACATAAAAAAACAGATCAAGATGTAGCAGACATAGTAGTCATTGATGTTTTTGATTATGATCATTCGGGAAGGCTGCTTTCACATAATCAATGTATAGGAGATTCAAGCTTAATATCGTGCAGTAAAGGTGCTGAAAATAGTAATAATATTTTCAATGCGCCAATGACTCTAAGTAATAATAAAATTATTACGAATAACAGTAAAATTGTATTAAAACCAGGTTTTTCAGTAAAAGCATTATCAGGGAAATCAGTTGTTTTTAGAATAGATAATGGGAATGCTGAGACGATAGTGGAAAATGAATACGATGAGTTAGGACAACTAAAAAGTAAAAAAGTAGGAGGTAATTTGCAAGAGGTAGATTACACATACAATATTCGTGGATGGTTGAAAAATATAAATGAAGATGATAAAAATGACAACGATTTATTTAACTTTAGCATAAAATATAATAAACCAACCTCTGGTGAGGCATTGTATAATGGTAATATTTCGCAAACTAGTTGGAATACACAAAGTGTAAATAGTACAACGAATCCTGTGTTAAACGAATATACTTATACTTACGATGCCTTAAATAGAATACAAGGAGCCACAGGTACCAATACATCTAATTATGATGTTTCTGGAATTTCATACGATAAGAATGGTAATATTCTTAGTTTAAATCGAAATGGTTGGCAAGGTGCAACGAATTTTAGTAATATGGATAAATTAGTATACTTATATAGCAGTGATAATAAACTTAAAAAAGTAGTTGATGCTGGTAACACTAGTTATGGTTTTAAAGAAGTAACAAGTACAAATGATGACTTTGTTTACGATGTAAACGGTAATATGATTGTAGATAGAAACAAAGGAATTTCAAACATTCGTTACAATCATTTAAATTTACCAGAACGCGTCACTATAAATGGAAAACATATTGATTATGTATACGATGCTAGTGGGGTGAAACTCAGAAAAACAGTAGAAAGTATTGCTATAGATTATGCAGGAAATTATATTTACAAGAACAGAGAATTACAATTCTTTAATCATCCAGAGGGATATACAAAACCTGTCATTGCCAGCGGTAGCGCGGCAATCTCATCATTTGATTACATATACCAGTATAAAGATCATTTGGGAAATATAAGGCTTTCGTATACAGATGCCAATAAAGATGGTATAATCACAGCTAGTTCAGAGATTATAGAGGAGTCAAATTACTATCCTTTTGGTTTAAAACATAAAGGGTATAATACGGTTACGCAACCTATTGGTAATGGTGTTGCTCAGAAGTTCAAATACAATGGAAAAGAATATGAGGAAAGTTTAGGTTATGATATGTATGAATACGAATCTAGACATTATGACGCAGCTCTTTCAAGATTTGTAACTGTAGACCCAAAATCAGAAGATTATGATTATCAGTCTACCTATGCTTACGCTGCTAATAATCCTATTTATTATATAGATAATAAGGGAGAAAACCCAGAAGGATGCTGTGGAGTTATAAACCCAGTAAATATGTTTAATTTTGTGCCAGGGAAGAAACCAATTTTAACTTTTGGACTTCATAAAATAAAACTACCTACTGCGTCACGTAAAACTCATGGTGGGGCTGGTGCATTTGTAGATAATGTTTTAGGAAGTGTATGGAATGGTATAGCTACTTCTTGGAATGAAGGAATGAATGGTAAGACTTTAACAGAAATGACTGTTGAAGGAGTGAAGGGAATGGAAGAAATGGCTGACCGAGCTGTTAAAGGAGAAGCTACATTAGAAGACGCAGAAAATATGGTAGCAACTTTACTAGTAAGAAAAGTTGGTTCAAAAGGTAAAAAGCCTAGCATAAAAGCTCAAGCCTTAGATGTTAAAAAGAATTTAAATGGTAATAAAAATTCAGTTAATGTTGGTACAGTAGATGGAGTGACACATTATGATTTAGATGGAGCAACGCATAAAGGAGTAGAAACACCTCATGTACAAAACTCATACAAACATACTAACCCTAAGACTGGTCAAAGCTTTATAAATAAAGATAGAAAGAACGTAAGAGCGATGAATCAACAAGATATAAGAACTGTTAGAAAGGTGTTGAAAAAGCGTAATGAATCAAATTAAAAGGAATGAAGGTTAAAGAAAAATGGACAAATAAAGACTTTAATGAGATGGGATGGCTTGATAGCCGTTTATATCAAATTAAATTTCCAGATGAAGAGTTTGACTTTACCATATATTTAGATTATATATTTAAATGGGAAGAGCAAGAGGATGGTTTTTTTAAGTTTTGGGTTTCTCCTTGTGAAATGGTTTTTAAGAACGTATCAGATTTAGATATTAATATTTCTTTTGCAAAATCTATAGGTATAGATATTGATAATATTAAAAGAGAGAAAATAGGATTAACTCCTAATGGTAAAATGATAAATTGGAAGTTCTCAATAGAAACTGACAAGGGGTTTATTGAATTAGTAGCAACTGATTTCGAGATGAACTTAATCTCTCAACCTATTCTATCTAATGGACAAGATTTAAAAGATGAATTAAATTAATTTATACAAAAGCATCCAACGGACAAATCATTGGAACCAGTGAAATGTATTCAAGTAAAGATGCGATGGAAAATGGTATAGCTTCAGTAAAAAAGAATGCACCAAATGCTACTGTAGAAGATAATTCTTAGTAGTAAATTAAATAATTAGAATATGCAAGAAGATGGACTTAGGTTCATCTTTTTGTTGTTTTTGGAAGCTTCTCTTTATAATCTATTAACTCCGATATATGTACTTTAAGAACTTGAGATATTTTGATTATAGCTATTATAGATAGCTTGTTTTCGCCTCTTTCTACTCTTCCAATTTGATTCTTTGATAAGCCAGCATCATAAGCAAGATTGAACTGAGTAAGTCCCTGTTCTTCTCTAATCACTCTTATTTTTCGTCCTATCGATATTAAGATTTCTTGCTCTTGCTTCTTTGTTAACATAAAGTAAATTTCCAAGTATCTTAAAAAATAATGTGACCCAAATTTGGGGTATTTATATTTTTTAATGATATTTGAAGGAAATAATTAAATTATATGAAAACAACATTCGCATTAAAATCAGTAATTGCCGCCTTTTTTATCGCTTTAGCATTCGGAAGTGGTGATAGTAAAAAAGAAACAAAGAATACTAAAGGAAATAATTATAATCAGTATACAAATGCAGATTTTAGTAGGCTTATTAATACTTCGGGACGTAATTCACTAAATTTTAAACAAACTTTTAAATATAGCAGCTTTAAAACTCCAGCTGGTTTTGTTTCTAAAACAGGAGAAACATATACTGTCAAATTAGATGTTTACTCTAACGGTGGATTTACATATAAAATCAATCAAAGGCAAGCATTAAGAGGAAAATGGAACATAGTTCAATCTAATAGTATTTCAAGTGGTTGTATAAATAAAGATGTACCAAAATGTATTTTGAATCTGAAATTTGATAATGGTTTAGAAAGAAATCCAATACTATTTTTTGACAAGAAAAGACGTTTTTCTGGATTATTAGATTGTGGAGATTCTCAAAGAAGAAACTATGGTAAAGGTGATTGGGATGATATTAATAGAGGGGTTTTGGTAATACCTTATGATGAATTTGATTAAGGTTAAATTCCAATTCATCCACAAAGCTTTGATACACGTTCTCATTCCATTATTAATTGGTGGATTGATATATCTTCTATTTAGAAATGAATCATTAATCATGTTCACTTGGTTTGATAATTTAGGATTATTAGAGCAAATAAAAGAGCTTAGAGCAATACTAAATCCTGTGAAATCAATATTACCAAATTGGATTTATTATTCGTTAGCAGATGGATTATGGACGTATGCATTCGTATCAGCATATCTAATATATTATAAAATAGATTACTGGTTATTGCTACCTTTTTTATTAAGTATCGGTGTTGAAGTATTGCAATACTTCCAACTATTTCAAGGAACATTTGATATGATAGACCTATTATGTTGCATCATTGGATATACACTTCCCTTTCTACTTCTAAAAAATCTTCACCAATATAATTTTAAATAAAAACTATGAAGGAAAACAACTTCCAACCAAAGAAATACGAATTTAAAAACGGTGTTATCGTTGATATCAATGAAGACAAAATTACTGTAGCAATCAATAACGATAAAAAGACAATGAATGCTGAAAACATAGATAATTTCGGATATCAAGAATATCATCAACCAATTATAGCACCAAGTACATTACTGTTTTGGATAATTGGAGGCTCATTTGGATTTGTAGGATTATCAGAATTATTCTTCGGTGGTTGGTCTTTCTTTTCTTGGAGCTTTACTTTCATTTTAGTAATCATAAACGTTATCATCTTTTTAATCTTTATGATTGATGAATTATTAGAATTAAGAATTTTTAGAAGTATTATAGCGAATCACTTTACTAATGAAGGAATACAAGTTGCTATTGGAAATAACAGTGGTAATAACCTTGAAATGATTGTGTTCAAAGAAGAACAAAGCAAAGTATTAGACTTAGAAAAAACAGTTGAAGAATTACGTACATTCAAGAAAGAAACGTCTCAAATAAATAATGTAGTTTCAACAAGTAACTTGGATGAGCTAAAGAAATTAGGTGAATTACTTGAAAGTAATATTATTACAAAAGAAGAATTTGAATTAAAGAAATCAGAATTATTAAAATAATATATAGGTTTAAATAAATGTAATAAAGTTAAAATCCGCACATGTGAATTTTAACTTTATTACATTTTATCTATAAGTATTTATACGTTAACAACGCCAATTATAGCCTTATTAGTGCGTTTAAGAAAAGATTCAACATCTTTCGATTTACTTGCTATTATGATATCTATTTCATCTTTAAGTAGCGCATTTTGAGCTTCCTCGAAACTCGTAAACATAATAAATGTAAGTTTTTCTACAGCTTCTTTTTTAGGAGCTTTTGGCTTAGCTTCTTTGACTAGATTACTAGCAGAATTTATTGAGAGGTTACCTTTATGTAATCTATTAATAATACCCTCATTATTACTATTCATGACCTTCATGTACCTAGACATAGTTCCTCTACCAACACCAGCAATTTTTGCTATTTCGGAATAGGTATCAATAGGTTTTTCAATTTGTTTGTCTTTACCAGCAATAGATAAATTATTTGCAGCTAGTTTTTCAATAGTTTCTTTAGAATTATACGCTAACATTACTCTTTCAACAGTAGATAAATTTCTTCTGTTTAATTGATTTTTAACCATCCATAACTTAATTTCATCTAAGCTTTTAAAATCATTAGAAACCTTTTGACAAGGTATTGTATCCCATCCTAGTTCAAGTGCTATTCTTATTCTTGTGTGTCCTTCTAAAACTAAGTTGTCGCCATTTTCATTTGTCCAAAATATAATAGGGTCAAATATCCCATTCTTCTTAATGTCTTTTTTTAAATTATCATATACATCTTTGTTTGAAAAAGGCAAGAAACTTTTAAGTTTCCATATGGTTTTCATATTGTTGATGTTGTCCATAATCGGATATTCCTTGTCAAATAAATTGATGGTAGGTGTTTTATCAGAGCCATCAATTAAAGGATTCTCCCAATAGGTTACGCCATTTAATTGACTACCACCCTTTGAATGGTATCTATGTAATAGGTGTATAGTTGGGTCGTTTTGATTTGGATTATTCCTTGGATGCCCCCATTGTTTAAAAAAGAAAGCTACATTATCAGACAAACATTTCTGTCGAATTGACTCAACCCATTCTGGTTTGATTGGTCGAGCATTATGACCACTTTCACCACCAACAATAACCCAGTCAATTCCATTTAAACTATAATCTTCTATTTCACCAATTAAAGGTTCGATAGAAAGAAACTTATGCTTAGCATCACATTTTGTTAGACGCTCAATTTTTCTAACAGAAACTTGACTACCTACAGATACTCCCATCCAAATATTATCAGTCCAATTAAGTTCTTTTGAATATTCAAGTAAAACACTATCTCTTTTTGTTAGTATTTGATAAGTGTGTTGTGGAGTATCATTCATTACCTTGAACACTCGTTTTATAAAGCTCAGCGAAATATCTTTATGGAATAAGTCGGACATTGAATTAACAAATACTATTTTATTACCACTCCAATTATGTGGTTCATCAAGTGTATCTGGATGCTCTACAACAACATCAAATCCCGCTCTATATTTAGTTATTTTTGGATTGTGTTGAAGTCTATTTGTTTCTTTTTCAGCATAACAATTGTCACATTCTTTTGAAATTTTAGTGCAACCAGTTGTTGGATTCCATGTTTTTTGTGTCCATTCTATACTACTCATAAATACAATAAATTAAGGTTTGACCAATTGGTCAAAGGTTAGATATGGTACTAAAAGTAGTAAACTATATTTAGTTATTGGGGTTGTATGTCGTATTAAGTTCAATTACATATTCTTTAAAATCAGACCAATATCTTTTTATAGTACGAATTGATATATTACTTAGTTCTGATACTTTATTTTGAGTAATCTTCTTATTAGTTTTAAAATTCCAACTTTCAATAACATCATATATTTTCTGCTTGGTGGCATCAACTTTCAATCGAGCATTTTCCTTATTAACGATATGCATCTTTTCTTTGAATGATAATTTAACATTAGGATTAAAAAGAAACTTACGTTTTTTATTCAGTATCATATATAATGAATCATTTTCATAACCTCTGAGTACACTATTCACAATTGAATCTACTTCATTATTGGATAGCTTAGGAACCATTCTGTTATTAATACTACGTGATAACCCTCTTAATGATTTATAATCTAAATGTGGATTTAGTAGTTTATGTTGACTAAGATGATAAAACATGGTGTTATTTCTTTTACCTTCAGTAATCATAGTGCCTAAATATGGTTCACATATTTTTATTTTATCTTCAAATATTAGATAATCATCATTTATATCAATGAAGTAATCCGATATATTGTTGAATCTTAATTTAGTATTTGTTTGTTCAGAAAAGGTGCCATCCCCTCGTATACATCCTTTCTCTTTTTCTTTTATATGGGCGGATGGCACCTTTTTAAT
>JAHDDQ010000086.1 GCA_020629275.1 Tenacibaculum sp.
CTTATCACAATTCATAATTCTTAACTTTTAATTTATACAAATGGTTCAAGAGTTAAATCAAGATAATTTATCAGAGATAATATCAGAAAATAAAACTGTAGTTGTTCAGTATTCTGCAACATGGTGCGGCAATTGTAGAATAATGAAGCCAAAATTTAAAAAATTGGCAACTGAGAATGAGACTACTTCTTTTATTATCGCTGATGCGGAAAAATTCCCTGAAAGCAGACAATTAGCTACAGTAGACAATTTACCAACATTTGCAACTTTTGTAGATGGAAAATTTGTAAGTCAGGTACAAACAAATAAGTTCGATGTATTAAAAGAACTAGTAAGTGAAGTACATTAATTAAATAAATTGAGTCATTTGAGGAAACAATTGAATTGACCTTAAAAATGATAAATTTTAAACTATGAAATTACCAGTAATTAAACACTTAACTTCTTTTATAGAAGAGAATGATCAAGATTATGTGTTGGAAACAATCGAAACTCTTGAAGCACTAACAGAGATCCCTTCGTTAAAAGATGAAGAACTAGATGTTATGGGCGAGTTGATTTCTAACATGTATGGTGCTATTGAAGTTTCCAAAATGATCAAAGAAGGAACTCCGAAGAAAGAAGCTCTGAATAGTTTTATGAAAAGAGTCCTTGGCTCAATAGATAAATAAAAACCTAAGTAAAAAAACTTAGGTTTTTTTATATCTTGTATGTAGAGGTGTTGTTATTGATGTGTTAATCGCGTTATAACTTCAGAATGTTGGGGAAATAGCATTAGTAAGTCTTTCCTATTTGGAAGTACAAAATCATCAAAGTCAAAACCAGGAGCAACAGTACATCCTGTAAAAGCAAAACTATCATTATGTATTACTTCAGCGGCAAACCAATATTGTGCAGGTACAGTAAATTGAGGATGTTCTTCGTTAAATATATCACTTCCGATATGAATAAAAGAGTATGTTCCTTCTGGAGAAATCATATGTAATTTTAGAGTAGATCCTTTGTAGAAATGCCAAGTTTCATCTTGATTTATCTTATGAAATGAAGAGAATTTATCTGAAGTTAATAAGAAGTAAATACATGTACTATAATTTCTATCACCATTAAACTCGTTAGGCAAGTTTATTCCTTTAATCTTTCCTGTACTTCTATGAGTTTCTTTATAATAACCACCTTCTGGATGTTCAGCTAAATTTAATTTACGTATAATATCTTTTGCATTCATTTTAACTGGTTTTCTGTTCATTAACTTTCTTTATTATCGCTTTTAAACGTTCTTTATTTCGTTGTTTCTCTAAGCGAACTTTATTTTCTTTTTGCTTCATAAGTCTAGTATGCTTAGCCTTATTAACTGTATTTTTTGCTTTACCTTTTTTAGCCATTAAGTTAATCGTTTAGTTATTAAAAGTCCAAGAAATGTGATAAAACCATTGAGTACTAAAACAAAAAAGCCAATTTCTATACCTAGATATTTTTGAGCAAAAACACTTGTTATATATGTTAGTATAGGAGATGCTATACATATATAAGGAACAAGCTTATCGTATACCTCAAATTTGGTAAAAAGGCCAAATGCATATAAACCTAACAAAGGCCCGTAAGTATAACCAGCAAATTGGAAAATTTTAGCAATAACACTTGTGTCTGCTATAAGGTATTTAAAAATTATAATAGTTAGAATTAGAATAAAAGAGAACAGGATATGAATTTTTTTTCGTAAATCTTCTTGGGCTTTCTCATCTCCTTTTTTGTCAATCTCTAAAATATCGATACTAAACGAGGTAGTTAAAGATGTAAGTGCACTATCTGCACTTGAGTAAGCAGCAGCAATTAAACCTAATAAAAAGAATAAAGAGGTTGCTAATCCTAAATTGCCTTCCATAGCTAAAGTAGGAAATAATTGGTCTTTATGAGCATCTATTTGTTGAAGTTCAGCATAATCGGTAAGTAAAATACCCAAGGCTAAGAAAAAGAAATTAACAATAACTAACACTAATGTAAACCAAAACATGTTTTTCTGAGCATCTTTCAAGCTTTTACAAGTTAAATTTTTCTGCATCATATCTTGATCTAGGCCAGTCATAACTATTGCAATAAAAGCTCCTGACAAAAATTGATTCCAGAAGAATTTTTTAGACTTCCAGTCTTCGAAGAAAAAGGCTTCGGAAAGTTTATTATCTATTACATAGGTAAAAAGATTGTTAATATTCATTCTATCAGTAATACTAATAATACAAACACCTACAGCAACAAGCATAAATAATGTTTGTAAAGTATCTGTCCATACAATTGTTTTAATCCCACCTTTAAAGGTATACAACCATATGAGTAGAATAGTGAAGGTTACTGTAAGCCAAAAAGGTATGCCGTAAGCATCAAATACAATCAACTGCAAAACATTAGCGACTAAAAATAATCGAAAAGACGCACCAATTGTTCTGGACAACAAGAAAAAAGAAGCTCCTGTTTTGTATGTGGCATTGCCAAAGCGATCTCTTAAATAAGTATATATAGACGTTAAGTTTAACCGATAGTATAAAGGGAGTAAAATAAGTCCAATTACTGCATAACCCACAACGTAACCTAAAACCATCTGCATATAACTCATTTGGCTATTTTCTACCCAACCAGGAACAGAGATAAAAGTAACACCAGACAATGAAGCACCTATCATACCAAAGGCTACTAAGTACCAAGGAGACGAATTGTTAGCTTTAAAAAAGGTAGTGTTATTGGCTGATTTACCTGTAATGTAGGATATTAGAATGAGTACGCCAAAATAGGCGGTTATAAGTAAAATAATATGTAGGGGTTGCATGCATTAATCTTTAGACCGCTACTAATATAGGAAAATAAAAAGTGCCGATAGCTAAGTTACTATCGACACCTGTACACATAATAATCCCCAATTACTAATCTATGTGCAAGATAGTTTCGTTAAGGTTTTTACGAACCTTTTTTAAATCTTTCATAAAGTCGTCTTCTGCTCTAAAACCAACAGGTAAAACCACTACTGATCTAAGGTTTTTTGAAGATAAATCTAAAACTTCATCATATTTTTCTGGGTCAAAACCTTCCATCGGACATGAATCTATGTGTTCAACGGCGCATACAGTCATTAAATTACCTAATGCGATATAAGCCTGATTTTTATTCCAATGGTATAATTCTTCTTGAGTTTTTTGCTTGAAATTATTCAGTAGAAATTCTTTGAATGGATTTAAAATATCATCTGGAGTATTTCTAATTTTTTTAACTAAATCAAAATAGCGAACTACATCTTCTTCGCTGTGATGTTTAGGCACACACAAAACTAAAACATGAGAGGCTTGAACAACTTGTTTTTGATTCCATGAATATTCAACTAATTTTTGCTGAACATCTTTATTCTTTACAATTACCATTGTAATTGGTTGTAACCCATAAGATGTCGCCGTTAAATTAAAAGCTTCTTTTAAAGTTTTTAATTGCTGATCAGATAAAAATTTATTTTCATCAAATTTTTTTACTGCGTATCTCCAGTTTAAATTTTCTGTAATATTCATTTAATTGTGTATTGTATTGCAAAGTTATTTTAGATGTACTAATAAAATTGGTATTCGTCATCGAAAAAACTTATTGCATAATTGGTAAAAACCTATTAATAATTGTCAATAATCTTTAGAAATGTAGCGGGTTCAGGTCTAACTCTATAATTGTCTGTTAAATCAGTAAAAATAATTTCATTTACTTTATTGATAATGATTAAAGTAGGTAAAATTACGTCTGACTTATATCCAAAAATTTGGAATCCCATAGGTAGCCCATTTTTATGTACAATATTCAAATCTTTTGCAATACGATTATCTTTGTCTATCAAAAAATGAAGCGGAACTTTGTGTTTTTTAGCTAAGTTTTCTGTGTTTTTATGTGATTGAGAGCTTACTAAAACAACATCAACATTTCTTTTTTTTAGTAGGATATAATCATCTACAATTTCTTTAATCTGTGCCATACATAACGGGCACCAGTTTCCTCTAAAGAATAATATTACTTTAAAATCACCTGATAAAGAAGCTAATGATACGAGTTCTTTTTGATGATTTTCGAAAGTAAGGTTAGGAAGTACTTTACCTACTTTTAAGACAGAAGAACTTCTTGAAGCAAAAGCAGAGTACCAAGTTAAGTATAAAGTCCACCCTAGAGCCAGAATAAAGCTAGCTGTGAAATATTGCCAATCAAAAAATATAAGGTTTAATACAAATCCAATACTTATTGGAATTGAATATGAAAAAAGAAATTTATCTGTTCTCGCCACAGGTTTAATAAACAAGAGAGAAAAAAATAAACTAATAATTAAAGAAACGATTAATGTACCAATTGATCTGGGATGTATTCCTTCTATAAAAATTGTAAATAAAAATATAAATAGCGCTAATAGAGGGAATGAACTTATAAAAATAGACTTGAGAATATTTTTCATAATTTAACAGTCGAAAAATAAAAAAAACTTTACATGCTATGAAAGAAAAGTTTTTGCACTATGTGTGGCAACACAAACTTCTTGTGCCTAAATTGTTGAATACCCGCTCAAATGAAAGAGTAATATTAGTTGAGCAAGGAATTTATAATGAAAATTCTGGACCAGATTTTTTAAATGCTAAGATCAAAATAGCAGGCCAGATCTGGGTTGGGAATATTGAAATTCATTTAAAATCTTCAGATTGGTACGCTCATAATCACGAAAAAGATATTAGATATGAGGCAGTAATACTTCATGTAGTTTGGGAAGATAATGTAACTGTATTTATGAAAAATAATAAACCGTTACCTACATTAGAACTACACGATAAAGTGTTTGAAAATGTAATGATTAACTATAGAAAATTCTGGACTGAAAAGTTAAAATGGATTTCTTGTGAAACTCAGATTAGTAGCACTAATACATTTATTTTGAATGCATGGTTAGAAAGATTATATCTTTCTCGACTAGAAGATAAATCAATACAAATCAAGGAGCTTTTAAGTAAATCAAATAATGATTTCGAAGCTGTTTTATTTCAGATGTTATGTAAAAGTTTCGGGCTAAAAGTTAATGGAACTGCCTTCTTAGAAATGGCACAATCATTTAGTTTCTCTTTGCTAAGGAAAGTACAGCATAATGAAACTACTTTGAGTGCTCTTTTATATGGACAGGCTGGTTTATTAGAGGCAACTGTAGAAAACGAATATTATCTTTATTTAAAGAAAGAATATCAATACTTACAACATAAATATAATCTAGTACCCTTATTAGAAAAAAGTTTTCAATTTTTTAGAATGCGTCCCAATAATTTTCCAACGATAAGAATAGCTCAGCTTATTGCTTTATATACAGAACATCAAAGTTTGTTTACTAAACTAATGAAAATTGATAAAATTGAAGATTATTATAAATTGTTCAATTTAGAAGTAAATGATTTTTGGAGAGAACATTACACATTTACAACATCATCTAAGAAAACTTCGAAAAAGCTTACAACCTCATTTATATCATTAATACTTATTAATACCATTTTACCGTTAAAGTTTGTATACTATCAAAATAAAGGAATAAACCATTATGAAGATATATTCATGATGATGCGGTTACTGAAGCCAGAGAAAAATAATATCATTTCTAACTTTTCAACATTGGGCATTACAGCAGATAATGCTTTAGAGACACAAGGATTATTACACTTAAAAAATAATTTTTGCGATAAACTGAAATGTTTAGATTGCGCTGTTGGTAATTACATAATGCGAAAATAGATACATCACTAGCGAAAATACCTTAAGATACTAAGTTTACAAAAGCTTAAAAGTGGTGTAAATAATTAAATGATATATTTGTGATCAAAATCAATTAAAAATGAAAAAACTATTTATTGCTATTGTTTCGTTATCCTTATTAGCAACAGGATGTAAGGGAGAAGGTAAAACTTCTAACGCAACAAATCAAGAGTCAAATCAGAGCGAAGTAAAAAATCAGGAAACGAATGACACTAAACCTACAGGAGATGATGCTATTTGCTTATTAGATAAATTATCAGTGAGAGAAACTCCTACAGCTAAAGGGAAGTGGGTTACTTCTATGAGTTTAGGAGAAAAAGTAACCTATACTGGTGAGCAACATACTGATTCTATTACTAAGAAAGATTATGTTAAAGTACGATTAATAGATGGTAAAGAAGGTTGGGCAAGAGCTCCATTCATTGCTGTTAATGGTAAGGTAGCAGTAATGTTAGAAAATACAAATACCTACAAAAGACCAGACTTATTAACAAAAACTAATGATAAGTACAGCCCAATGGATATTATCGCAGTAATGTCTACTCAAGATGACTGGATTCAAGTAAAAGGAAAAAGAGGAGAAGGAAGATATATTGAAGAAGCTTGGGTAAAATCATCAAATATTTCTGAAAAGCAAATTGATATAGCAGTAGCTAAATTCGCTGGATTAGCAATGTCTAAAGAAACAATGACTGAAAGAATAAAAGCTTTAGAAGAGATCGTTAATAACGCAGATTTTTCTTCGTCTACTTTCATTGACGTATTAAAAACGAAGATAGAAGACTATAAATCTAAGAATAAAGAAGTAGATGCTAAAGATGCTGTTGAAACAGTTGAAGAAGCTCAATAGTAACATTAGAATAAATTATTAATTATTCAAGCATAAAAAAGTCCTAAGAATTTTCTTAGGACTTTTTTATGTGTATAACTTGCATCAAACGAATTCTTTAATATAAACTTTTATATTTCTCTGGATTTGTTTCATGCATAATTTCGTATACTTTTTCAAATACGTCTTCTGCAGAGGGTTTTGAGAAGTAATCTCCATCTGTACCATAAGCAGGTCTATGTGCCTTAGCTGTTAATGTTTGTGGTTTACTGTCTAAATGAACATATCCGTTTTGGTTTTCAACAATTTCTTGTAATAAATAAGCTGAAGCTCCACCTGGAACATCTTCATCAACCACCAATAATCTGTTGGTTTTAGCTAATGATTTTACGGTATCATTT
This sequence comes from Tenacibaculum sp., assembly GCA_020629275.1. Taxonomy (GTDB): domain Bacteria; phylum Bacteroidota; class Bacteroidia; order Flavobacteriales; family Flavobacteriaceae; genus Polaribacter. Next base: position 7,024 of record JAHDDQ010000086.1, read on the forward strand.
TTAATGTCAAAAGGTAATAAACTTTGAGCATCAATAATTTCAATATGAATATCAACTTGAGCTAAATCTTTAGCGGCCTCTTCAACAATTCTCAAAGTAGAACCATAAGAAATCACAGTAATATCAGTACCATCTTTTAGCACTTCTACTTCACCAATTGGTGTTTTAAACTCGCCTAAATTAGTAGGTAATTCTTCTTTTAAACGATAACCGTTTAAACATTCTACAATTAAAGCAGGATCATCTCCTTCTAATACAGTATTATAAAAACCAGCAGCTTTGGTCATATTTCTAGGTACAAGAACGTGAATCCCTCTTATATTATTGATGATACCTCCCATTGGAGATCCAGAATGCCAAATACCTTCTAAACGATGTCCGCGGGTACGAATAATTAAAGGAGCTTTTTGTTTACCAAAAGTTCTGTAACGCAACGTAGCCAAATCATCACTCATAATTTGTAATGCATACAGTAGATAGTCTAAATATTGAATTTCAGCAATAGGTCTTAAACCTCTCATTGCCATCCCTATACCTTGTCCTAAGATTGTCGCTTCTCTAATTCCAGTATCAGAAACACGAAGTTCACCAAATTTTTCCTGTAAGCCTTCCAAGCCTTGATTTACGTCACCAATATGACCAGCATCCTCTCCAAAAATTAAAACTTCAGGATGTTTACTCAGTATAGCATCAAAATTATCACGCATAATAATACGTGCATCAACATTATTCTTTTCATCAGCATAAGTTGGTGCTACATTCGTTACGTTAGTTGTAGCTTTTTCTGTTTCACTTAATAAATGAGCAGAATATTTAACAGCAGCTGCGTCAATACTATTTTTAATGAAGTTTTGTAACTCTATTTTTTCAGGAAAACTTTCTTCCCTGATTAAGCGTAATGTTTTTCTGCAAGCAATAAGAATATCTTTTCTGATAGGCTCAACAATTGCAGTTAAATCGTTTTTATATTTATTAATAAATGAACTGTTATTACTACTATTAGCTATCCTTTCTAATAAGTTAGCAGCTATTTTAACTTCGTTTTTTATTTCATCAATAAAATCATTCCAAGCCTCTCTTTTAGCTGTACTAACTTGTTTTTTGATACTTTTTTCGATGGCTTTTAATTCCTCTTCACTATCAACAAAGCGAAGGATGTTTCCTTCTTCGTCGTTCAGTTCAAATTCTAAAATCCATGCTCTCATTTTCGTAATACAATCAAAATCTTGTTCCCATTGTAAACGTTCTGGAGATTTATATCGCTCATGAGATCCAGAGGTAGAGTGTCCTTGAGGTTGAGTTAATTCTTTTACATGAATTAATACAGGGATATGTTGATTTCTAGCAATTTCTGCAGCTTTATTATAAGTGTCAACTAATTGCACATAATCCCAGCCATTGATAACAAATATTTCGTAACCGTTTGTATTATTTTCTTTTTGAAAACCTTTTAAAATCTCTGAGATACTCTCTTTAGTGGTTTGATGTTTTGCATGAACAGAAATTCCATATTCATCATCCCAAACACTCATCACCATTGGTACTTGTAATACACCAGCAGCATTTATAGTTTCAAAAAATAAACCTTCACTTGTACTAGCATTTCCTATGGTTCCCCAGGCAACTTCATTACCTTTATTAGAGAAATTAGTAAACTCTTCTAATCCTTTAACATTTCTGTATATTTTAGAAGCTTGAGCCAATCCTAATAAGCGAGGCATTTGACCAGCAGTTGGAGAAATGTCAGAAGAAGAATTTTTTTGAGCAGTTAGGTTTTTCCAGTTTCCGTTTTCATCGAGAGAATGTGTAGCAAAATGCCCACCCATCTGTCTTCCGGCCGACATAGGTTCTTTGTTTATATCTGTATGTGCATACAAGCCCGCAAAAAATTGTTTAGGTGTTAATTCATCTATGGCCATCATAAATGTCTGATCTCTGTAGTAACCAGAACGGAAATCACCATTTTTAAAAGCTTTTGCCATAGCAAGTTGAGGAATTTCCTTTCCATCACCAAAAATCCCAAACTTAGCTTTACCAGTAAGTACTTCTCGTCTTCCCAATAAACTACATTCTCTACTTGTTCTTGCGATTTTATAGTCGTTCAAAACTTCTTTTTTAAAGTCGTTGAATGATAATTGTTGTGAATTTGAAATTTCTAAACTTTGACTCATAAATTTATGTTTTTTTGCTATATGAGCAAAGGTAGTTTTTTTAAATGAAATTTAAAAATGTGGAGTTTTTTTGAGTAAATCGCAAAAAACAAGCAAAATTTGTTTTTTTGTTGAGCTTTTTATAATAATCCTCGTCTCAAGAAATTATAGATTCTGTCTAAATTAGTTGTAATTACAAAACGTATTTTAGTAGGATAAGCTTTTTGGTTAAACTGAACACCTTCATTAGTGTATATAGGAAAGTAGAATTCAAAAATATTAGGAACTAAGTTTAAACGAATCCCGTTTTCATAGAAAAACCTAGGTTTTTTATTTTTACTCTTTAACACTGCGGCATCATTATATATTTCTATCGAACGCCATACACTAACACTAGTATTTATTGAGGATATAAATTGATTTGCTACAGACGATTCTTTATAAAATGATTTGAATCCACCATCAGAAATTACATATTGTTGACTAAATAATCCTCTGTTTTCTGAACGGCCAAAAAGATTTTGTTCAAATAGATAATCCGAACTTCTATTTAGACCAAAACTAAAATAATTCCCCGTAGAGTTATTATGTACAAATAAACCACCAAAAAGGCGTATATTAAAACTTTGTCTCTCATTGAAGAATTTAAAGTATCTAATATCTGAAGATAATTTAGTAAAGTTATTCCCAAACTCAGCATTTATGGCATATTGGAAACGACGAATAACATTGGGTTTACTGTAAACATATCTAAAATTAACGATGCTATATTGGTCACTTTCAATTTCTTTTTGACTAGGAAGCAATTCTCTATTAACATAGACCACTCTGGAGAGTAAAAATTTAGTCCCTACATCTCTTAACGTATTTCGTCTGAATTGAATGTTTACAAAAGGAGAGAAGGTATTGTAGGATAACTCAGGAGCATAATGGAAATTACTACCGCCTATACCATATCGAATTTTATAAATTTTAGATTTCTCAAAGAAGTGATCATAAGCAAAAGAAAAAGAGCCAGTTAAATTTCTACTTTTAAATGCATAGTTAGGCGTGATACTAAATTCAAAATTATGTTTGATAATAGGTCTGTTATTAAAGTTCACTCCAAGAATGATTCCATCATATAAATTGTACTTTATATTTGGATTATAAAAAACTTGATTATAATAGGGGTCTTCAACATCTTTAAGGAAACGCAATTGTATTGGCTTGTTAATAATTGAGTTATTAGTATTCTTGAAATTGTTGAGAGAATTGTATTCAGGGTAAATTTGTTCATAATTTAAGGCTAGTTTATCAAATCCATTTGCCTTAATTTTAACAGTCTTTGTACTATCTACAAACCCAAGTTTTGAATTTAATTTGTTTGTCTTTTACAGCGTATAAAGAAACCGGAGCAGTAATATTTCTTTTATTTTTAATTGTAACTGCAATAGAGTCTTCTTTTTTTAGATATTTAACTTCTTTAATTTTATAATCTATCTTTTTACTAGTCTGAATATAATCCCCAAAAAACCAAGTTAAATCCTTGTTCGTTTTTTCTTCAAGTATTTTCTGAAATACATCAGAAGAAGTTATTTTGAGTCTATAATTGCGGTAAAATTCTTGAAAAGATTGTCTAAGTGTCTCGTTATCTAGAAAATCTTGTAAATATCTAAAACCTAAGCCAGCCTTATATTGACTGATTACTTTTCTATTGAAGTTAGACAAGGAGTCAGCTGGTGTAGTTAATGCCTGATCGTAAAATCGTCTTGCACTGAATTGATATAAAAAAGAATATTTATCGTTTTGTTTAAGTTTCGCAAGGTTATAACTTCTAAATCCCCATAGCTTAGAAAATCGACCAAAAACAGTAACATTTGGATAATATTTATTAATATATTCCATCATTAAAAATGTTTGTATACCATCACATAACCAATAATCTTTTCTCTTGTTCAATAAAAGAACATCGTCAATATACTTACTTGTTAATGCTTTGAAAAAACGAACTTCCCATTTAAAATTTTCAGGATATGGTTTTAGCCAGCTAGGAATACCATACAATTCTTGTAAAGAATTTTTATTAACTGTATTTGCATCAACTAATATTTCAGTATGGGGATGCTTTCCAGTAAAGTTTTCAATAAATTTTATTTGACGTTTTATAATTTCATTGCTAGCTTTTAACTCAATTTTTTTATCAAAAATGTCAGTTTTTACAGTAATGTTTTTAGTTTGAAATGTTTTGAATCTTTTTTTAGTACTAATATTTATAATAATATCTTTCTTCGACTTACCAACTAAATAGTAATTATTTGAATTATTTGTATTAGTAGTGTATTGATACAAATTGCTTTCTACATGATAGTTATTAGGGAGATCAATATCAATAGTATAATCTGCAACATCTTCAAAAAGATCGTCCATATTTAAATTACTCATCAGTTGCCATTTCCCTTGATGTACAGCTGGAGTGATGTACCAAAACCTCAAATGATATCCTGACTTTAAAACTCCATAACCTGTAAATTTTGCTTTTGGTATTTTCACTGTGTATTCCAAAAATAAATCTATACTATCATTAGGTTTTAACGATTTATACAAATCAACTTTTAAAATATCATCCTGATTTTTTAATGCATTGAAACGTAAAGAACGTTCATTATTTCTTATGTCTTCAACCTCTGAAAAGCCGCGATCTTTTCTTTTAGAAAAATAAAAGTCCTTTTTGTAATCTTCAATTAAGCGTTTACCAAGAGGTGTTTTATTACCCTTAAAACTATTAGCCCAATTATGCAAGTATATTTCATTCAGAGCGGTTTTTGAATTGTTGTAATATGTTATCTTTTGTTGTATTTGTAAGCTATGATTTATTGTATCTAAACTGGCTTCAATAGCAATAGTGTTTACCTGTGAAAACACAGATAAATGGACTAATAATATACTTAGGGATATAAGATTTTTAATTTTTAGCATAAAAAAACTCGTTGTTATAAACAACGAGCTGAATATAAAATTTTTTTTTCAAACAAATTAGAAGTTTGGCTTTAATTGGTATTTAGTGTAAAATTTATTGAAATGTTCAACAGCTTCTTGGGCAGTATCTACAACTCTAAATAGTTTTAAGTCACCTTCACTAATATTGCCTTCTTCTAACAAAGTGTTTTTAATCCAATCTAACAAACCTCCCCAAAACTTTTTACCTACTAAAACGATAGGAAAGCGTCCTATTTTGTGAGTTTGAATTAATGTAATGGCTTCGAAAAGTTCATCCATCGTTCCAAAACCTCCAGGCATAACTACAAAACCTTGAGAATACTTTACGAACATTACTTTACGAACAAAGAAGTAATCAAAATCCAAACTTTTTCCTGGATCTATCCAAGGATTGTCATGCTGTTCAAAAGGTAATTCAATATTTAAGCCTACTGAAGTTCCTTTTCCTCTATTTGCTCCTTTATTACCAGCTTCCATTATACCTGGACCACCACCAGTGATTACACCAAAACCATTTTGAGTTAATTGGTAACCAACTTCTTCGGCAAGTTTGTAATATTTATGATCTGGTTTTGTTCTTGCAGAACCAAAAATAGAAACACATGGTCCTATTTTACTTAATTTTTCATAACCTTCTACGAACTCAGACATTATTTTAAAAATAGCCCAAGAGTCATTAGTTTTTATTTCATTCCATGTCTTCTGTTGAAGTTTTTCACGGATTTTTCTATCATCGTCTGTCATTATTCTAAAGTTTAAAAGACTTGCTAATTTAGTGCTTTTTTTAGTTTCTAATTAAGACTTGGCATAATTTTTATTTTGCAATGTCACTAAACTTAAAAGGGAAGGTCTTCCATAGTAATTTTATGTTCTTCTTCATGAAATTTTCCTTCCGTTTCAGTTTGTTTTTACTGTTTCATAGTAATTCTCGTTTTCACTCTTAATTTTTATCTTTTTCTTTATAGTACACTTCCGTTGAAGTAAAGTTAAATTCATTAAGCGATTTTATTTTCATAGCGATTCTCCCTTTCAATTTTCGTCTTTATCTTTATAGTGTACTTCCGTTGAAGAAATATTCAATTTATTAAGCAATTTTGTTTTCATAGCAATTCTCCCTTTCAATTTTCGTCTTTATCTTTGTAATGTACTTCCGTTGAAGAAATATTCAATTCATTAGGCAATTTTGTTTTCATAGCAATTCTCCCTTTCAATTTTTGTCTTTTTCTATATAGCATGCTTCCGTCGAAGCAGTATTCAATTTATTAAGCAATTTTATTTTTCATAGCAATTCTCCCTTTCAATTTTCGTCTTTTTCTATGTAGCGTGCTTCCGTCGAAGTAATATTCAATTCATCAAACGATTTCATTTTTCATGGCAGTTCTTCTTTTTCAATTTTTATTTATTTTTAATAATTTACTTCCCTCGAAGTTATTTTCCACTCATAGACAATTTTATTTTTCATAACAATTTTCGTCTTTTTCGGTTCTAACATTTTTCTTAATGATGTACTTCCGTCGAAGTAATATTCAATTCATCAAACGATTTCATTTTTCATAGTAATTCTCCCTTTCAATTTTCATCTTTTTCTATACAGCGTGCTTCTGTCGAAGTAATATTCAATTCATCAAACGATTTCATTTTTCATGGCAGTTCTTCTTTTTCAATTTTTATTTATTTTTAATAATTTACTTGCCTCGAAGTTATTTTCCACTCATAGACAATTTTATTTTTCATAACACTTTTATTCCTTTTTGGTTCTAACTTTTTTCTTAATGATGTACTTCCGTCGAAGTAGTTTTCATTTCAAAGATAATTTTGTTTTTCACAGCAATTTTTTTCTCTAACAAAGCATTTACCAATTAATCAAATAATAAAATGAGATCAGTTTAGTGTTTCATAGCTTTTAAAGCTAACCTCATTTCTCTATTGTTCATTTATGTATAAATTGTTACCCTAATTTTTTGTTTTTTTAGTCTAAACTTTACTGTAAACTAAATTATCATAATAACTAAAGTATATTTTCCTACATGTTCATAGATACTTAAAGTGTTACCCTATATTTTGAAAAAAGATTGAATTCAATCCAAACCGTACTTAAAGTCCACTATTAAATTTCTTTATTTGAATTGAATTGAGAACGGATATAGTTGTAAGAAGAGAAAAAGATGTTAAAAAATATTTTATCGTTTTAATCTCTTAATAAACAGAAAAGAAGTAATTAATATAAGTAAAGTAGCTAATGCATAATACCAATACTGTTTACTTTCAAATGTGTTATCGGTATTTCCTAACAGCACAAAGGAAGCCCAATAATAAGGTGCTT
>JAHDDQ010000087.1 GCA_020629275.1 Tenacibaculum sp.
AATAACACGATAATTCAAATTTAAAAGATATTCAGTACAGGCGAAACCAATGCCTGATGTACCTCCTGTAACTACTATAATTTTACTTTTCATTGTATTGATTTTTTGGCAAAGTTGATGAATAACTTTACTTTTAACAAGTACTTACTATTTGGTAAGTAACTTACTTACTGCTCGGAAAAATGATTCTACGACATGAAAATACCAGAAAAAAAAATAAAAAAAAATTACCAACAGGCTACTGAATGTCCTATTACCTTATTTATGGAACATATTGGTGGTAAATGGAAGCCAGTAATTATATGGCTCTTACTTTCGAAGAAAATTATGCGTTTTAATGAACTAGATAAAGCCATTGTTGGGATTAGTCAAAAAATGTTATCTCAACAATTAAAAGATCTCGAAAAGCTGAAAATAATTACTAGAAAAGTATATCCTGTAATTCCACCTAAGGTAGAATATAGTCTTACAGAAAAAGGAATGTCTTTACAGGAAAATTTAACTAAAATTATGGAATGGAGCACAGAAAATCTTAAGTAGTATCTTTAAAATAAACTATTCATTTTATCTTCCTTAAGATTCAAATATAATATTTTTACATAAAAATGAAAATGAAAAAAAATACCACGAGTAATTTATTGTTAGAAAATAGATTTACTTCTCACCAACAAACACATATTATACTTTCTATAGGTGCTCCGCTATTAATTATAATATTTAAACTTAGTCAAAGTACTCCAAGTTTTTATGTTCATTTACAACTATTTGGGTTTTCGTTGCTTTATATAGTACTGTTTTGTTTAGCTTTCACTAAAAGAGGTTTGATAAATATCAATAATAATTTATATCGTGGGCTATATTTCAGAAAACAATTGATCCTGAAAAAAAAGATTGACATCACCAATAAAACAAAAATTGCAGTATTAAAATTTAAGAGAAGACAAAAAATGGCTTGGTTTTCTGCAGCTAGGCCAGATTTAGACACCATATACAATCATTTTGATATTACACTCTTAAATGATAAACATACTGTAAAAGAAAAACTTATTTCCTTGGAAAAGGAAAAGTTTGTAGACCTTTCAATTGAATTTTTAGAGCAAAACTTTTGCTTAGTTTATGAACAATATAGTCCAGATTTTTCCTGAGAAATATGTCTCTATATATTAAATTAGAAATCTAGGTTAATAATTAGTAATTATAACATTTTAAATAAGGATGAATGAATATAAATGATTTTAAACTTGAACGATACTTTGCAAAACACGAATTCTCAGCAAAGTATTTACTTTCTAGCTCAGATTGTGATGGCTATGAATTGAGCTATATCTTAGAAAATGCTTCTGAACATGAAATCAAACTATGGAATGAATTGAAACTAGGATACACCGAGAGTCAAGGTAACCCAATACTCAGAGAAGCTATTCTTCAATACTATAACATTAAAAATATTGAAAATGTAGTAGTTGCCACTCCTGGTGAACTTAATTTTATTAGTATGAACGTATTATTAAATTCAAAAGATCATGCTATAACTATATCTCCGTCATATCAGTCTTTATCTGAAGTTGTAAAATCTATTAAATGCGACCTTTCTTACTGGAAACCAAACACTAACACATGGGAATTCGACACCAATGATCTGGAGAAACTAATTCAAAAAAACACGAAATTAATTATTCTTAATTTTCCTCATAATCCTACAGGAAGCTACCTTACAAAAAGTCAATTAAATGAAATCGTAAATATTGCTAAAAGAAGCGATATCTATATTTTTTCTGATGAAATGTACCACAAATTAATCAGTGAAAATACTGAAGAACTACCTCCCATTGCAGATATCTATGATAAAGGAATTAGCTTATGGGGTACCTCTAAAACTTTCGGATTAGGAGGCTTAAGAACTGGCTGGTTAGTTACTAAAAATCTTGATTTTATTGATAAAGTTATAGCTTTCAAAGATTATCTGAGTATTTGTAATAGTGCTCCAAGTGAAATTTTATCAATAATGGCTTTAAATAATATCGATAAATTCCTTGCTCCTAACCTATTGAAAATTAGAAATAATATACATATTTTCGATCAGTTTGTTAAAAGTCAAAAAATAATTTCGTCATTTACAGTTCCAAAAGCTGGATCTACCTGTTTTGTGAAGTTAAATATTGAACAGTCTTCTCTAGAGTTTAGTAACAATTTAGTAGAAAAAACTGGTATCATGACGGTTCCTTCCGAAATGTATGCTTTCGAAGGTAAGTACATAAGAGTAGGTTTTGGTAGGAGTAATTTCCCTAAAGTGTTACATGAACTCGGTGTGTATCTTAAAAATTATGAAACATATTAAAACTATCGAAAATACACATTGAAATATTCGTTAAAGATATAACAAAGTACTTCAAAAAAAATCTATTTGATGTATCTTGCATATCTATTAAAAGTAGTATAAATGCAAGACAATAAAATAACATCATATATTAACGGTGTGCTAGACAACATGCCTACTGATTGGATAAATCTTACAACACATCGATTAGATATTTATGAAGAAGAACTGGCTAAAGTTCAATTTTTAGAGCAGTTTGAAAGCTTATTTAAAAAAAATGATTTCAGCGTTACTTCTTTAGAACAATTACCAACTGCTTATGATTACATTCGATTAGGTCACCCACTATCATCTGTATTAGAATGGGCGATTGCGAGTTTACACAACATAAAGGCTGAAAGTATAATTAGCTTTTCGTCGAAAACAACCCCTATTTTAGCAATACTAAGAACGAACTTACTAGCGGGTAAAAAAACACAAATTGTTTATCAAGATGTAATTCCTGACTTTTTTAAAGCTGATACAATTAGAAAGATTTATGGGTACACATTCGATTTGAAAAAAATCAAAAGTAGAGAAGAAATAAAATCATTCGATGGCAGTACTATTCTTATCTCTGATCAAGATAATATCTGTAATTTCAATCTTACTGAAAATATTGACTTTTATGTTAATCTTCATACTAACCTAGGTAGTGTTTTAATAATTAATGGTTTAAAAAATGCTGATTATATTTCAGATATCCAACATGTAAGAAGAAGAGAAACTATAGCAATGACACCTGCTGATAGTTTAATTGCGTTAAAAATCCTTCTAAACAGATCATTTACAAATAATTCAGGTGACTTTGAAACTAATAAAACAATTGTTTTAGATACAGTAAGAAAAGTTACAAATACTAATGTAAATGCACTTGTTGGTTCTAGCGGACTTTCTGTTCAATATGCCATCATGATGGGATTAATTCACGATGCTATTGAAAATCATAAAGGAAAAGCTATAAAAATTATAATTCCTCCAAATTGTTATGGTGGAACTAATGATCAAGCAAGAAGAGTAGCCGCTTGTAATGATAATATTGAAATTTTAGATTTACCTGTTGATGGTGGTAGAAATATGGTACAAAGTATCGATACTGTTTTAAATACAGTTGCAAATGAAGATGCTGTACCCTATATAATTGCAGAAATTCCTACAAATCCTAGAGTAGAAGTTCCTGATTTACTAGCATTAAAAGAAGTTTTAACAAAAGAACGTAGAACTACTTCAGGAGAAATAGCTATTCCTCCTGTGTTTATTTTAGATCAAACATTCTGCCCTAATGTTCATTTTTTAGGAGAGGAAAATATTCTTTCATCAGTTAAAGCAATTGCTTATGTAAGTGGTTCAAAGTTTCCAAGTGGTGGTAAATGTACAGCTGGCTATTGTGTTGCTAATGATAAATCAGCAGCTCTAATGGAGAAAATCGAGTTACACTTAAAACTTTGTGATAATGAAGCTACTGAATATCAAATGAAAATTTTAGCAGAACAGTTGCCTTCAATGAATCAACGAATTAGTGATGCATACAAAAACACACGCGAATTTGTGAGTTTTATAGAAGAAGAACTTCCTAAAGCGAAAATTAATTTTGTTTCTGAAGCATTAGCTAATGAAGGTTTCACTCCTTCGGTTTTTTCATTAGATCTTCCTACCAAAGGAAGCAATGATGAAGAGAAGGAAACTTATAAACGAGCTTTAAATCTTAAATTAATAAATTTAATGATTACGGAAATTCCTAATGAAAGTAAATTTTGCGTAAGCTACGGACAATTAAAAGGTTGTTATTGGACTATTCCTGCAACTTCTACTCAGGGTACAACAAAAGAAGGCGACAAAGATTATATTGTTCGTGTTTCTCTTTCTGCTAATTTAGATTTAGCACTACACAAAAAAGTGTTTCTAGATTTTGTTAAAAATATTGATTAGTCAAGTAACCATATTATGTACAAAAAAAGGTGTAGAATAATTTCTACACCTTTTTTTTATATATTTTATACTAACTAAGTATTTAGAAATCTTGATTGGTATCCCAAGCTTCTATAATATCTTTAAATGTTTTAATAAACATTCCTCCTAATGCTCCATTTACTACTCTATGGTCATAAGAATGTGACACAATCATCTTGTGTCGAATACCAATTAAATCACCCTCTGGTGTTTCAATAACAGCTGGTTTCTTTACTATAGCTCCTAAAGCTAAAATAGCAACTTGCGGCTGATTAATAATTGGGGTACCTGTTATACTTCCGAAACTACCAATATTAGTCACTGTATAAGTACCTCCTTGAATTTCATCTGGCTTTAATTTATTAGCTCTAGAACGTGTTGCTAAATCATTTACCTTTTTAGTCATACCAACTAAACTTAATTCATCGGCATTTTTAATTACTGGTACAATCAAATTCCCATCTGGTAAAGCTGCTGCCATTCCTAAATTAATATTCCCTCTCTTTATGATTTTATCACCATCTAGGGCAATATTAATCATTGGGTGTTTCTTTATGGTTTGTGCTACGGCCTGCATGAAGATTGGGGTAAAAGTTAATTTTTCACCTTCTCTTTTTAAGAAGCCGTTTTTAACTTTATTTCTCCAATTAACGATATTAGTAACATCAATTTCAATAAAAGACTGAACGTGTGCTGAAGTTTGTACTGAGTCTACCATGTGTTTGGCAATCAGTTTACCCATTCTCGTCATCTCGATCACCTCATCTTCTCCACTCATAGCAACTGGTGCTGATTGTGTTTTTTTAGGTTTCTCAACATCAGAATTAACGGGTTTACTAATGTTTGTCTCAGGCTTTGTTTGTCTGTTTTCTAAATATGTTAGAATATCATTCTTAGTAACTCTTCCGTCTTTACCTGTCCCTGTAATATTTTCAAGTTCTTCTAAAGCGATACCTTCTGTTTGTGCAATGCTTTTAACTAATGGTGAATAGAAACGATCACTTGAAGATGTATTTAATGATGCTGCAACAGACTCTTTCGCTATTTCTACTGTTTCTTCAACAGCCTTAGCAGTTACTGATGCAACTTCCTCTTTAACTATTTCTTTTTCTGTACTAACCGATTCTTCTCCTTCAGTTTCAATAATAGCGATTACATCACCTACTTTAACAACAGCATCTTTTTCAAATAAAATCTCAACAAGCTTACCTTCTACTTCACTAGGAACTTCACTATCTACTTTATCTGTAGCTACTTCAACAACAGTATCATCGAGTTCAACTGTATCTCCTACTTCTTTTAACCATGAAGTAATAGTTGCTTCTGCAACACTTTCACCCATTTTTGGGAGTTTAAGTTCAAATTTAGCCATAGTATTGATCGTTTTATTGCTGTGCAAAAATAGTAAATAAAATTGATTTATTTATTATTAAATTAAACACAAAACACCTTTTATTTTACGAATACCGTAAAATAAAACAATACAAACACTTAATTTTTAGGTATAATTTAAGAAAAACATTTTTTTTAACCTCTTAACTCCCAGCAAATTGGATTCTATCTTTTTGAAAATCTTATTACTACATACAGGTTTTCAAACGTTTATGAAACTTTTAGATCACAGCTAACATCAGAAGCCTTACTTGTAACTATAAGATTATCTTACTTCTTAAATATATTTTTACTTAATTTTTTTCTACCCAAGTCATGAAATCGCTAAATACTGTTCCCCAATATCTTTCAACCTTATCTTTATTTGTTACATTTTGAAAACTATGATTTAACTGTGGATATACCTTAAACGTTAAATTTTCTTTTCCCTTCCTTATGAACTCAATTGGAATTAAATATGTTGATTCTATTGGTACGGAATTGTCTTTAGCGCCCATTGCTACATACAATGGAACATCTATTTGTAACAAGTTATCAATAGGTGCTTCCGAAAAATGAAACCATCGCTTATAAGGATGTCCATACCATTTTTTTCTAACATTGTCTTTGTTTTGCATAATATCTCGATATCTTACAAATAAAGAATCCATCTTTACTAAAGCTTCTTCCTCGCTAATCTTTCCTGTTAATACTTCTTTTCTTATAAACAATGGGAAATCATACCATTGAGAATTCCCGCTACCTGACCAAAATCCCACATGTGTTATTTTTTTATTAATTGTTCCGAGTTTTGCAACAACATCACTTCCCTCAGAATGTCCTATAACTACTATTTTTTCTGGTTTTTTGACTAGTTTAACCGTAATATCTTCTATTACTCTATCTATTTGAGTAGCTCTGTATTTTAATGTTAACCCAGAATAATATTCATTAGATACTTCAAATTCTTTAACCGAATCTGAACAGAAAACCATTCCCTTTTTCGATACGATGAAGAAAGCATAGTTTTTAGGAATCGTTTTCAAATCAAATGGCATTGTACTTCCTCTATAACTTTTACCTTCTTTTTTAAAATAGCTATAAAATGGTTTTGAATTTGAACCTTGAATAAAAATTAGGATGTTCTTCTTATCTTTAATATTTGACTCTGCGTATCCATGATAGTTTATAGTGTCGGTTTTACTCTCGATAGTAAAATGTTTATAGATTTTTAACTTTTCACACTGACTATTAAGTGAATTCATGTAGTAAAACAAAATAAGTAATAGCATCTTCTTCATTGGACCTGTATTAATGTTTATTTATTTTAATTCTCTTCGTTAGCTCTTTTAATTTTCCTTAGATTTTTTATTGAAGCTTCCAATTCCATTTTTGCTCTCTCCAATCTTGCTTCTGCTCTAGTTACAGAATTACGTTTACGATTATGAAATGTATGTCTTTTGTGAGCAGAAATAAATTCTTGTAAATCTTCTGCTATTGCTTTAATCTTATAATAAAATTTTGAGGTAGACTGTGTTTTATCTAAATAAATAGACATTCGATTTTTAGACATTGAGCATTCAAAAATCACTTCTCCTCTTTTAGTAATTTCCCACAATTTTTCTCTTTTATTTTTTTCTATTTTAATTCCTTCTAGCCCATCAATTAAGATGTGCTCTACTCCTTCTCTTTTAGAAGAATGAAATTTAGATTTAAATTTAAATTGTCTTTTTGAATCTGATACAGTTGTCGAACTACTTATTCTGGAAGATGAAGTGGTTACTTCTGTATGGGAATTTCCGGAAGTATATGTTTGTGGTGGAGTAGGAACTTCTGGTGTGCTTTGTGCACAAGCACTAATCGTAAGTATTACTGTTACTAATGTTATTTTAATAATTTTCATAATATTCTGTTTTTAGTTTTTAAATACAATCCAAGACTAGTTGGATTTCTAAACTAAAACTCAGATTTATGGCTTGTTAACTCAGCATTAACTCTTATTAAAAACGCTATTAACGTACTTTGAATTCAAGGCCAATTCCTCTAGAACTTTCTATAGTTATACTTGTATCTTGTTTAAAATATTTACGCAAACGACTTATAAAAACATCCATACTTCTTCCTGAAAAATAGTCATCGTTTTTCCAAACTGCTTTCAGAATCTCTTCTCTTTTAAGCATCTGATTTTTATGCTGAAACAAGAATAATATAAGTTCAACCTCTTTTTCTGTTAACTGTTGAACATCTTCATTAAAAATTAGCTCCAAACGTCTGCTATTAAATTTATACTTACCTATAACAATTGTTTCATCTTTTAACTTAACGGTTCCTGAGTTTATACTCCTCCTTATAATATTTTTAATGCGAAGTACTAATTCATCAGCATCAAAAGGTTTAACAATGTAATCATCGGCTCCTAGTTTTAAGCCTTTTATCTTATCTTCTTTAAGTTTTCTGGCTGTTAAGAAAATAAATGGAATCTCAGGTTTTATACCGATTATTGTTTCCGCTAGTGTAAATCCGTCCATTTTTGGCATCATAACGTCCAATACGCATATGTGATAATTATTTTCTTTAAAAAAAGCTAATGCTTCTACACCATTTTTAGCCCAAGTAACATGATATCCTAACATTTCCAAGTATTGTTTCAGAATATTTCCAAAATCCATATCATCTTCAGCCAGTAAAATTTCAAACTTTTGCATGTGCTATTGTTTATACTTTAGGAATACTTATTATGAATGTAGTTCCTTTACCCTTTTCACTGTTAACACTTATAGTTCCGTGGTGGGCTTTTAGTATTTGATTACTGTAATACAAACCTAAACCTAGACCTTTCACATTGTGTACTTCTTGATTTTCAGCTCTAAAAAACTTATCAAAAATATGTTTTTGATATTTCTTAGATATTCCTATTCCGTTATCTTTAATATGTATTTCTACATTTTGATTTACTTCTAATATGTTTACTTTCAATTTTGTTCCTCCATATTTAACAGCATTCTCTAAAATATTTAATATTGCAGTTGTTATATAAAATCTATCTAAAAAAACAGTCGTATGTCTTTCGACATTATTGTTTAAAAAATCAATTTCTTGTTGATCTACAACCATTTTAAAATCGTTTAAAACTGAATTTATATAACTCCCAAATACTACTTTTTCTTTGTGTACTATAATTTCTTTGTATCCTAAACTATTGTCTAAAACCTGGTCTATTAGTTTTTGTAGCCGAGCATTCTGCCTATCTATGGTATGAATAGTTGTTATTGTAGTTGTATTCGTGTTTTCTTGCTTCTTTAATAGCTTGGTTGCTAACGATAGTGTAGCTAATGGTGTCTTCAATTCATGAGTAATATTATTAATAAAATCTGTTTTTATATCTGCTATTTTCTTTTGTGTAATTAGATTTTTTATTGAATAATACAGGACAGCTATAACAAATAAGAAGATAATAAAGGATAGTAGCAGTAAACCTTTCATTTCAGAAAATATAATTGTACTCCAATCGTCGATATTTATGTAATTGTGGGATTCAAAATACAAATGATAACGCACTTTTTTTTCTTCTCCATTAGTTACTCTTTGAAAGGAACGCTCTGTTTGCCAGACAGAATTACCTGTATGTAAATCTTGATCGTCTTCAAATGCATACCCTAATAAAGTAAATGGTTCTGAGGATGATTTAAAAATGGTGTCTCTTTTTAAATTATCAGTTATTATTATGGTTTTTAATGTTTTATGAAACTTTAAATTATAAGCTAATTTTTTTGATGATAGTATCTTGTCATACTCCCTTATAAATCTAGGATTTAGTGAATCTGTGATAACCTTTAATCGTTTAAGAAGTTTCTCCTTGTTTGTGTTTTTTAAGCTGTACTCGTCTAAATCTTTGATAAAGATATCTGTCCAAATATCATTAACCGAATCTAAAGGAGAATTGTAGTCATCTATTTTCCCTAATTGTTTACCTGCTTTTTCTATAAAAGCTTCTTTCTTTAATTCGTATGTGTTTTTAATTAAATATCCTTGAATTAAACTTAAAGCTATTAAACTAAAAATAGATGCTATTATGAGTATAATTATTTTTTTAGACATCTATCAAAAATACTATAAAGTAGTATTTATAGGAATTAAGTTATATGTATTAACCTACGATTAACATAAAAAATAAAGACAAGATAAATATCTTGTCTTTATTTTTTACACCCAATCTTTAGGGTTTGCTAATACTTTTAAAAGTTTGGCTTCGTCTGAACCTTCTTCTGGATGATGGTTATACTTCCATTGTACAGTTGGTGGTAAACTCATTAAGATACTTTCAATTCTACCATTAGTTTTTAATCCAAACAACGTTCCTCTATCATGTACCAAATTGAATTCCACATACCTACCTCTTCGTATTTCTTGCCAATCTTTGTGTTCTTGAGTATATGTAATATCTTTTCTTCTATTTACGATAGGAACATAGCTCTGTAAAAAGCTATCTCCTATTTCGGTAACAAAATCGTAACGATTTTGCATAGTTAACTCTTCTGTTTCTTTCAAATAATCAAAAAATAATCCGCCTACACCTCTTGCCTCATTTCTATGTGAGTTCCAAAAATACTTATCACATGTTTCTTTATATTTTGGATAAAAGTCTTTGTGATGTTTATCACATGCATTTTTACACACTGAATGGAAATGAATAGCATCTTCATCAAATAAGTAATAGGGTGTTAAATCTTGTCCTCCTCCAAACCATTGCGTTACTATTTCTCCTATCTCATTATACATTTCAAAATAACGCCAGTTTGCGTGTACAGTAGGTATAAAAGGGTTTTTAGGATGAATTACTAAACTTAAACCACAAGCAAAAAAATCTCCAGTTTCTACATTAAATTGTTTTCTCAGCACTTCTGGTAATTCTCCATGAACAGCTGAAATATTTACACCTCCTTTTTCAAAAATAGCTCCATTCTCAATTACCCGAGTTCTTCCCCCTCCTCCTTCCTTTCGTTTCCAGATATCCTCTTTAAATTGTACCTCTCCGTCTATCTTTTCTAGCTCCTGTGTAATCGTATCTTGAAGCCTTTGAATGTAAGCGTAAAACTGTTCCCTCATTCTTTTCTTTTTTTTGAGTTACAAAAGTAATTATTATATAGAAAATCGTTACGTATTTTGATTTTTTTATGAAATCATATCAATTTAAAAAACTTAATTATTGATATTCTTTCATAAAATTCCACTATTGAAAACTGTACTACAGACATTTATATACTTTTAGAATATTTGGTTTAGTGATATAACTAGATATTAGAAATAATGCTTAAATCACTGTATTTTTTATATTTGAGATTATCGAAACCTTGATTTTAAAAAATAATTTCATTTGTTTTTAATTTTTTATATATTTGAAAAAAAAATGCTATTCTACACAGAATAATCATATTATAATTTATTGGTATTTAAAATATTTTTGCGCAAAAGTGGTCATATAGCTATGAGTGACTAAAAAAAAATCGTAGAAAAATAGTAAATTTTATTAAAATAATTTTAAGATGAGAAAATTAGAAATTAGTCAAATGGAAAATTTGCAAGGAGGAGCTTGTGGTACTGGTGAAATTTTAGCTAGTATCTGGGGAGGAGCTCTTGGAGGAGCTTTATTCGGAGGTGTAGCTGGCGCTTTAACTGGTGGATTAGGTGGTGCAGTATATTCACTAGTGGATTGTGCTATTAATGGATAAATGAAAATAGTATTCAATAAAAGAAAAGTTGATTAGCTATTTTTAGTTGAAAGAAGCTTAAATATTCATGAATTGAATACTTTTTAAATTTTCATAAAATTCACAGTACAGGTTGTTTTTATAAAGAAGCAACCTGTATATAATAAATATCATTATACTTTATTTTATTATAAGAGCACAAATGAAAGAAATAACTTTATTAATATCTCTCAAATTTAAGTTGTTAAATAGAGTCAGTTATGAAAAAAAAGAAAAGATTAGATATTTATGGATAGTTATTGTTTTACTTATACCTATTTTCTGTGTTGCTTTTTTGAGTAAGGATATAGTATTTAATATAACTTCTAGCTATATGCTGATTGTTGCTGTTTGTTATCAAAGTGTCCAGGACACATCATATTTACCCAGTATTGCATTACATTTAATCAATAGAGATAAAAAAGTATATTTTTATTATAACTTATTAAGTGAACTTATAGTGAAAATGACATTAATAATTGCGTTGTTATTTACAAATGTTTTCACAAACTATCAGTCGATATTGTATTTTTTGATTTCTAGTAGTTTATTTATTGTTTTATGTTCTTTTTTGGCAGAACTTTCTAGGATTGATAAATTATACTTTTATGTATTAAGAGGTTTATTGATTCTTGTCCTATTGATTTTTCTAGATGGTTTTTATATGTTTATACATAATTACAAACCTCTTTTTTCTTACTATTTTCATGAATATGGTTATAAATCGTCTATTATTAATATTATAATTCAATCGCTGTTAACTATATTGTTTTATAGAGTTTACAGGAAAAAAATATACTTAAGATAAAATGTCAGCATTGATTAAACTAATATTTATTAAAGAGTTAAGATTAGGTAGATTTTTATTATTTCCTATTTTCTTTGCTTTATACTTCATGTCATTCCATCTAAAAACCATTATTTTTTTAAATTTAATTGTAATTATAGCTCCGCTAAAATTTATAAATATAATATGGTCTTCAAAAGAAGAGATAAATTTTTACCTAATATGTGGAAAGAAGAGTGTAATTAAAAGCGCAAAGGCACACAGTATAATTTTATACATAGAGCATAACTTCATTCTTTTACTTGCTTTTATTATTCATGGAATTATCTTTAGTTTTCAAATTATATTTATAGAAATTATAATAGCACTTAATTGTTATTTATTCTTGTTTACAGCATTAAGTTATTTGTTATTCTTTCTGAATTCATTGTCTATCAATTATAATTGGCTCTTTTACATAAAATTTTCAATAATGTTTGTTTACTCTTTTATAATAATAATACCTTTTGCTTTAATTGAAACTCACTATTTTCAATCACTTATTCTATGTCTAGCCTTAATCATAAATAAATTAAGCTTTAGTTTTTTTAAAAAAAATATATCAATCAAAAAAAATATATTAAATGTTATTAGTCAATAACCTCACAAAACGTATTGGAACTAAAATCATTTTAGATGATATCAATTTATCTGTTAAAAAAGGTTCTTTATCAGTTTTACTGGGTCAGAATGGTGTTGGAAAAACTACATTAATAAAATGTATAACAGGTTTATTGTCATATAAAAAAGGGAATGTTACTTATTCCAATGCTAAACTTGGAATTTCCTTAAATGATAAAGATATTTTAATCTCTAAACTGACAATTTTTGAATATCTAAAGTTAGTGGGTGAACTTAATAGCATAGACAATAATTTGCTAAATTCCTCAATAGAAGAGCTATTAGTATATTTTTCACTCATGGAAGATAGAAATAAACTAATTTATAAATTATCTAAAGGTGGAATATCCAAAGTTTCTTTAATTGGGGCGCTATTAATAAATCCAAAAATCATTATTCTTGATGAACCTTTTTCGGGGATGGATATGTTAAGTGTAGAAAAAACAAGGATGATTCTCAAACAGAAAAAAGAAGAAGGGTGTGCTATTTTAGTATCGACACACAATTTGGAGCTTTTACAGGATATTTCAAATCAAATTCTAATTTTGAAAAACAAATCTTTAATAGCTGTAGAAGGTGCTAAAACATCTATAGAAATTTTGGAAATCCTAAAAAAATAAAGACATGAGAAATAATTTATATCTTTTTTTTTTAGTTATCGGCCTCTTTTTCCTTACTATATATTTATCTACTAACATATTAAGTTCAGAACAATTAGTTTATGACTTTTATTCAGAGTTATTAACTGAAGAGAAAGCAGAGGAACTTATAGAAAGTAGTAAAAAATGGTGGTGGGTAAGTTATGCCTTGATCTTTATTATAGTTCTTGTAAGGTCAAGTTTAGTTGCTTTATGTCTTAGTATTGGCTTGCTTTTTTACGATATGGAAAGAGATTTAGGATTTAAAAAAATATTTAATGTAGCTCTTACCGGTGAACTTATATTAGTATTAGTTGGTTTTTTTAAAATTTTTTATTTTGTTTTTTTTAAAGAAAATTATTCTTTTCAAGACATACAAGAGTTTTCTCCATTGAGTTATATTAGTTTCTTAGATATTACAAAAATAGAACCATGGTTAATTTACCCATTACAAATTCTTAATTTATTTGAGGTAGGTTATTTCTTTGTATTGGTGTATGGTTTACATAGATTATTAAACAATAAATATTGGAAAAGTTTTGAAATAGTAGCCCTAAGTTATGGAACAGGTTTAACTATTTGGGTAGGAATAGTGATGTTTTTAATATTGAATTCATGAAAATATTATATTATGAAAATTGAAAATACAATAAATCCATTCTTATTATTTAAGATAATAAAATTTAACTTCACAAATTGTTAAGATGAAAAAAAGATTAAAATCAATTATTGTTGTATTAATAATTCTTGTTATTGGCGTTTTAGGTTATATAATAACTATTAAGCTCAATCATAACCGAGAGATTACAGAACAGGTAAAAATGATTCCAGATTTTTCTTTTGAGACCTTAGAAGGAGAAATTTTCACACAAAAAAGCCTT
>JAHDDQ010000088.1 GCA_020629275.1 Tenacibaculum sp.
ATTTCTAAACCCTATTTTTGTAGTATGTTTATAAAAAAGGCTCAATCTAATTCTTAATTCATTATTTATTGAAATAATAAATCAATAAAAAAATGAAAATGAAAAAAACTTTACTAAACCTAGTGTTAATTTTAACTTTATTACTTTCTATAAATACACATTCGCAATTCTCTATTTCTAATGAGAAATATAATTCAGGTAATTGTTTGATATCAATTGATTTAAATTATTCTGTAAATAGAGCAAGAGAATACAGGATATTTATGTACAATTCAAACGGAGCTATAATTAAAGTTATTAATTTAGGAAGGAAAACTAGAGGTAGTTATTCAGCAGGAATGATAACTATTTCATCCTCTTTAGAGTTCAAAATGAAAGAGAAAAGTTTTTTTGGAGGGTTTCGGACACTATATACAAAAAAAGTTATTCACTGCCAGAATGATTTAGATTCAGATGGCTTACTGAATATAAATGATAATTGTCCTAATAATTTTAATCCAAATCAAGAAGATCTAGATAATGACGGAATTGGTAATATTTGTGATAATGACATAGATGATGATGGCATTTCTAATGATAAAGATGCTTGTCCAACAAAAGTAGGAACCTCTTTAGGTGAAGGTTGTCCTGATTCTGATGGAGATGGAGTTTATGATAATGAAGATGAATGTTTAAATGAAGTGGGTGTAGCTTCAAACAACGGTTGTCCTAAACCTGATTTAAAATTTCGTATAGTATTAGTATCTAGTAGTTGTTCTGATTGCTCGTCAAATTTAGAAAACTTAGGATCTAAAAGGCATAAAGTAGCTAGGAATGGAGGGATATTAAATATTAGTCCTATGGTTATTGAAAATATAGGAGAAGGTCAATCCAAGCCTGCTCAAATTAAATACTTTTTCTCTTTAAATCGAACCTTTGAGAGTTCAGATATTCCTTTCAATATATCTACAGATATATCTCCTATTAATAAGGGTGCGGTAAAAAGTGTTTCTCAGACAATCTTTGGGAATGATTTTTTAGATAAAGGTATGCCTTATGGTAATATTTACGTTATTGGTAAAATTGATTCAGAAGGGAAGATAGATGAATTAAATGAAAATAATAATACTTTTGTAATCCCTATAATATTCACAGAAAACCTATCGTCTACAAAAGAAAACCCAAAAGATATCTTTTTATTAGGTAAGAGTTCTTATAAACTTAATATTTATGATTCTAATGGAAATCTTAAAAAAAGTTATTTTGTAAAAGATAAGAGTCATGAAAAAGAAATTATAAGTCAACTAAACTTAAAAGGATTATATATTTTAAAAACACCTAATAGTACAAGAAAAATTATTTTAAAGTAGTAAATTTTAATTACTATTACATAAAAAAAGTGCGGTAAAAACCGCACTTTTTTTATGTAATATTGTTTTTCTCTGTTTTATGTTCGTGTTTAAATGGTTCGGAGAAACTGTAAATAGCGCTTCAATTTATTTTACTTTATACTGTAAAATAATAAGCAAAATTTCCTGTACATAGGATAAACATATCATTTAGTTATGATAATTATACAAAAAAACTCACCTATATAAGGTGAGTTTTTTTATTATCGAAGGTCTGTTATAGTAAATTACTCTTTAATAAAACGTCTAACTCCGCTACCTTGATTTGTTTCAAAAGATAAAATATACATACCAGTAGTAAGTTTTGATAAATTAATGTTTTTCTGATTATTGAAACTCATAACTTTTCTACCTTGTAATGTATATACAGATACTTTTTTGATAATTCCATTGAATTCAATATTTAATGAATTCTTCACAGGGTTAGGATACAACTTAAAATTATATATTGTTTCTTCAGTAACACTTGCAGTAGCACCACAGTTAATACTATAGTTCGCAGTAGTATCTTTTATCCAAGTACCTGGTGGTGTAAAATTATTATCTATTTGGATACAGTTTAAATTTGGATTATTATTAGCCACCATGGTAGTAAGATTGCTGTTATTTGCGTTAGCAATATTTAACGAAGTTAAGTCATTACCATCGCAATAAAGAACATTTAAGTTAGGCTTATCAGAAATATCAAGCATGCTTAAATTGTTGTCGCCACAACCTAATCGTTCCAAATTAGAGTTGTTAGAAATATCAATAGAACTTAATGAGTTACTTTTGAAGAATAATTGCTTTAACATTGAATTATTTGTAACATCTATTGTAGTTAATGAATTATTACTACACCATAAGATTTCTAAATTAGGATTGTTAGAAACATCAATATTTGTTAAACCATTAGAGCCGCAGCTTAACACTATTAAGTTAGGGTTATTGGATACATCTAAATCTATCAATGAATTATTTACACAACCCAATTGTTCCAAAGCGATATTCTTAGAAATATCGAGGTTTCCTATAGGATTATTAGCAGATTGAAAGAAAACTAAATCAGTGTTATTAGTAACGTCAATATTTGTTAATTGATTATTATCACAGATAAAAGTGCTTAAACTAGTATTATTAGTAACATCTAAATTTGTCAATTGATTGTCTTGACAACGAAGTGAAGTTAAAGCAGTATTATTAGAAACATCTAAACTAGCTAATTGATTATTAATACAGTTTAAAATACTAAGCTCGCTATTATTACTAACGTTTATTGTCGTTATTTGGTTGTTGTTACATTGTAAAGCAAATAATTTCGTGTTGCTTGAAAGGTCAAGAGAAGTAAGTGCATTATTATCACAAATCAATATTTGAATATTAGCAAAAGCTTCTATACCAGTTAAATCGGTAATTGACTTATTAGAAACATCTATATTACCATTATAAGCAAGAGCTTCAGTACATTGTACTTCACCATCACTGTTTAAATCAATAGTGTCAATATCATTTAGTAAAGTATTTTTAAAATTTGCATCTGGTATATCTACGGTACAAGCACAATTATTGCTGTAAAATGCTGTATCTGGTTTTCTCCATGAATTATCAGTTGGAGGTGTAAAACCATTATCAATTTGGATACAATTTAAGTCAGGGTTTGACGATTCAAGCCATACTGTTGTAAAGTTAAGGTTATTACCATTGGCTAGATTTATAGAATACAATGTACTGGCAGTAATCCAAATTGATGTTAAATCTGGATTTTTAGATAAATCTAAAGTAGTTAATTTACTTCCTCTCATCTCTATACTCTCAAGGAATATGTTCTCACTTAGATCTAAATCTGTAAATTCATTAGTAGAGCATGTTAACCTTCTTAATTGAGTGTTCTTACTCAAATCAATATTAGTAATCTTATTAAACCCGAAATCTAATGTTAAAAGATTAATATTATTTGATACATCTAAATCTGTAAGATTGTTACTGCTGCATTCTAAAGTATTTAGGTTAACAATATTACTTACCTGTAAGTCTGTAATTGAATTATGATTAGCACCTATTGAAATTAGTTTAGTATTATTATTAAGGTTTAACTCAGTTAAGTCATTACCATAAACATTAAGTCGTGTAATATTTACAAAAGCTTCAATTCCTTTTAGGTTTGCAATGGATAAATCAGAGATCTCTAGGTTTTTATCAAATGCTTCTGCTTCAGAACACTGAATTTCACCATCGTCATTAGTGTCAATAACAGTACTATAATTTAATAATGCATTCTTGAAGTTTAAATCTGGTATAAGCACAATACATTCACAATTTTCATTATAATTAGCTTTCCATGTATCATCAGTAGGAGGAGTAAAGCCAGCATCTATTTGTATACACGCTAAATTAGGGTTGCTTTCAGCTGTCATTCTAGTAAAATTGGTATTATTGCCGTTAGCAACATTTAAATTTTCAAGATTGTTACCCTCTAAAGCAACTGCTCTAATTTGGCTATGACCTGAAATATCAATATTTGTAAGTAAGTTATTTCTTAAATCTAAAACTGTAAGGTTTGTATTTTGAGAAATATCAAGATTAGTGAATTGGTTGTCACGAGCCTGTATTCTTGTTAAAGCTGTATTATTAGTTACATCTAAATTGGTGAGTTGGTTAACACCACAGAACAACTCAATAAGAGCTGTGTTGTTACTTACATCTAACGATGTTAATTGATTAGAAAAAAAAGAAAGGAATTCTAAATCAGTATTGTTACTCACATCTATAGCTGTAATTTGATTAGTATGACTATATAATGTTTTTAATAAAGAATTATTACTCACATCTAAACTTGTCAATTGGTTTTGAGAAGACCTTAAATCTAAAAGGTTGAAATTTAAACTAACGTCTAAATCAGTTAATTGATTAGTGTAACAATAAAGTAGTTCAAGTTTTTGATTATTACTTACATTTAAGCTAGTGAGCTGATTGTTATAACAACTAAGACTTTTTAAATTGGTATTGTTATCTACATTTAAAGAAGTAAGTTGATTGTTGGAACAAGAAAATCTTTCTAAGGCAGTATTATTCGTAACATCAAGTGATGTTAACTGATTTGATGAACAAGAAATATTCACCAAATTTAAGTTTTTAGAAACATCTAACGACGTTAATGAATTGATTGAAAGCGTTAGGTTTGATAAATTAGTATTATTAGAAATATCTAACGATGATAATTGGTTTTGAAAGGCAGAAAGAACTAATAAATCTAAATTATTAGAAAGATCTATATTGGTTAGTTTATTACTATCACAAAATAGTTCAAAAAGATTGTTGTTTCCAGTAACATCAATACTTGTTAATTCATTTTCATAACAAAAAATACTAGTTAAATTACTGTTATTACTAGTGTTTAGTGTTGTAAGTTGATTCCTGTAACAATTTAATTGAGAAATATTAGTAAAAGCGCTAATACCAGATAAGTCAGAAATAGACTTATCTCCAACATCTAAAGTTCCAGTCAAAGCTTGAGCTTCTAAACACTGAATTTCCCCATCACCATTAGTGTCAATGGTAGGTGCATGGTTTAATAAAGCATCTTTGAAGTTAGCATCTGGTATAGTTACATTGCCAGAACATTGACCATAAATTGTTGAATAAGCTATGCACATCATAGCTAAAGAGAGTAGTTTTTTTTCATTAGTTATATTTTTTAAGTCAGCTAATATACTGAACAAAAGACATAACTTAAGAGAAATAATTACCGAGACTACAAATCGTTATACGATCGATAAACTACACATTTTATGCTTAAGAAATAATTTTATTTTTATTTTAATACGATATTCTTTACCGCTTTTGTTTTTTAGTTTAGTTTCTCGTAACCAAGGATTAATTAATTTTAACTCTTTGTAAGTTACATTGTACTGTTTAGCAAAGTCAGCTAAATCCGGTATAGGTGTATCTACAATAATTTCTTTATAATTTGGGAACTCATAAAGATCTTCTTTATCATATACGAATCCATATTTTCCTGGGTTAGACATTATTTCTTTAAGTGCTATGATTCTGAAAATATACCGTCCTGTTTCTGGATTTAATAATAAATCATAATAACTAGTTACTTTCTGCTCTTTTAATCGCTGAGATATTCTCCCATTCCCTGCGTTATAAGCAGCTGCAGCTAATGTCCAACTACCAAATTTCTTCTTAGCTCTTTTTAAGTACTCAGCAGCAACACGAGTAGACAACTCTAAATTATATCGTTCATCTACATTATCGTTAACCTCTAAACCATATTCTTTTCCAGTTTGTGGCATAAAATGCCAATAGCCTGCTGCTCCCTTATAAGAAGGCACTTGTATTAAAGCACTTTCTGCAACACATAGATATTTGAAATCATCAGGTAAATTATATTTTTTTAATAATGGTTCAATAAGTGGAAAAAATTTATTGGCCCTTTTAATAAGAAGTAGCGCATTAGATTGCCAATAGGTATTTACGAGTAATTCTCTGTCTAGTCGTTCGTAAATATCTAACTTATCAACGGGAACCTTTTCACCAGCAAATGTTATATTTTCTGGTAATTTTATAGCTTTTACTTCATACAATTTACTTACATTTTTTTTGAAAATGCTGGTGTCTTGAGCAATTCTGTTTTGCTTGGTGTTAACTTTAGGCTTACTAGCGTTTAACAGAAAGAAGCCAACAGTTATAATGCTTACTGCTAATATTGTACGAAATAAAAAATTCTTCATATATAATATAAGATATTTAAAAGTTAACTAGTACAATGTTGTTCTAGTAACTTAGATATGGTTTTAGCTTTATTTAAAACCATTACGTGTGTACCATTATTAATTTCAATGGCATTCTTTATGTGTTTGATTGGAAATACTTCATCTTTATTTCCGTGAATATGGGTTACATAATCTAATTCAAAATCTTGTTGCCAATTTAGTACATTATGAATTGCCCATTCAAGATATGTTGCATTTCTAACAGACAGGTATAGTTTGTATAATTCGGCTCGCTTTTTTAAGTAATTACCGAAAAATAGATATTCATAATCCTCAATTTTTTCAACTACTTTCGTTGGAAAAAGTTTATAAGCCTTTGTTTTTTGTGCTACTTTCAAACGAACAGGTAATTCTAAATTACTTTTAATACTTGAAATTATAATTACCTTGGCACATTTAACATGCTTACTCATTTCCTGAACCATAATTCCTCCAAAAGAAACTCCAATTAAAATTGGGTTCTCATGAGCAATATTATTAGTCATTCTAAGTGCATAATCTGCTATAGATTCATCAATAGAAGTAGGAATTATCCAATCTAAAAAATGTAACTCAAAAGCAGAATTATCAAACTGCAGATGTTCAAAAATTTTCGTATTTGCAGCTAAACCAGGAACAAAGTATAAGTGAGTTTTTTCAGTCATTTACCTATTCAAAGAATTTTTTCTCTAACAACAAACCTTCTAAATATTCATGTAAGTTTATAAGCTCATCAGGAACAGTATCGTTCCATAAACGTATTTTAACCTGTTTTCCTGCATAGGTAATATACGTGCTTTGTAAGTCCATTAATCTAGGGTTATCATATGTATCTTTAAAAGAAGTAAACTCTTTAGCGTTTAATTTATTTTGTAAAGTTTTAAATTCATTTTCTGAAAGCTTAAAATCCTTTATTCCTTTTTCGATTACAAATTGTTTTCCTACATAAGTAACGTTACCCTCTTTATCAATGTATAATTCGTAAGTTGGGCAATCACCAAAACATTGAGTTTTTCGTAATGAAACTAAGGTGTTTTTTTCTCTATTAATTAACTCTTTTGCAAGAGATGAAGAGTTTCTAGTTACCGTTTTAAATTCTCCTGAATTATTTAATCGCTCAATCCAAAAGTCGTATTTACCATCAGGAATTTCAATAACAGCAATTTTTGAATTACCCTCATCCATTAACATTGATTTCCATTTTAAACCACTGTTTTTTACAAGTGCTTTAACATCATCTATACTTTTTGGATTGTTTAAAACTCCAATTAATTGGTTGTTAACTTCTTTTACTTCAATCTCTGTAGTAGAGACTTCTTTTTTTGTGTCTTCGTTTTTTTTAATGTTTTTTTTAGGTGTTCCACAACTAATTGCTAATAAAAATAGGGACATAAAGAATACTTTCATACTTAATTTTTTATGAGGATAAATTATTTAGATGACAATTTAAGCAATTACTTCGGTATCAACAAAGTTGAAACGTACTAAACCATCATCATCTATTTTACTTAAAGTTACTTGATGTAATGTGTTTATTAATTCAGGATTCCAAGGTGTCTTAACTTTCACATAATTTTGAGTAAAGCCATGGATGTAGCCTTCTTTATTTTCGCTCTCAAAAAGAACAGATAATGTATTACCTAATTGACTTTCATAAAAAGCTCTCCTTTTTTTAACTGAAAGTCCGCGTAACATTTTACTACGTTTAGCTCTAACATTTTTTGCTACTACACCATCCATTTCAATAGCTTCTGTATTAGCTCGTTCTGAGTAGGTGAAAACATGTAGATAGGAAATATCTAATTCTGAAAGATAATTGTACGTTTCTAAAAATAATTCATCTGTTTCCCCAGGAAAACCAACAATAACATCAACACCTATGCAGGCGTTGGGCATCACTTCTTTTATTCTCGAAACTCTGTTAGTATATGTTTTTCGTAAGTAACGACGTTTCATTTTCTTTAGTAAAGTATCGCTACCAGATTGCAATGGAATGTGAAAGTGAGGAACAAATGTATCTGAGTTTGCCACAAATTCAATAGTTTCATCTTTTAATAAATTAGGTTCAATAGATGAAATTCGTAATCTATGTATTCCTTCTACGGTATCTAAAGCTTTTACAAGTTCTAAAAAAGTATGTTCGTGTTTTTTATTACCAAACTCACCTTTACCATAATCACCAATATTAACACCTGTGAGTACAATTTCCTTAATTCCTCTGTCAGAAATTTCTTTAGCATTTTTCAAAACATTTTCTAAGGTATCGCTTCTTGAAATACCACGAGCTAAAGGAATTGTGCAGTAAGTACATTTATAGTCACAACCATCTTGAACTTTTAAGAAGGCTCGAGTTCTGTCTCCTATAGAATAAGATCCTACATAAAAATCAGCATCTTCAATTTCGCAAGAATATACTTCTCCTATATCGTTTTTTGCTAGATCATTGATATAACTAGTAACATTAAATTTTTCAGTAGCTCCTAGAACTAAATCTACTCCATCAACAGCAGCTAGTTCTTCCGGTTTTAATTGTGCATAACATCCTACAGCTATTAAAAATGCCTCCTCATTTTTCTTTAAAGCTGATTTTACAATAGTTTTAAATCGTTTATCTGCATTATCCGTTACCGAACAGGTATTTATAACGTAAATATCTGCTGCTGCTTCAAACTCAACCCTTCGAAATCCTTCATCAACAAAGTTTCTAGCAATAGTTGACGTTTCAGAGAAATTAAGTTTACAACCTAACGTATAAAAAGCTACTTTTTTATCTGCATTCATTCTTGTACATTTAACCGTGACAAAAATACAATTTTTATGATTTCAATTCCTAATAATATAGTCTTTGAGACAGAACGTTTAATTGCCAAAAAAATACAATTATCGAATGCTAAAGAGTTGTTCGAATTAGAATCTAAGGAAGAAGTAGTAAAGTATGTAACGGGAAAAGTATTAAACTACCGTGAAACAGAAGAAAAATTAAAAAAATGGATAACTAATTTTGATTATGAAAAGGGTTTTGGCGTTTTAATTTTGCATTCAAAAAAAGATAAAGAATTCATAGGAATATGTGGGCTTATAGGAGACAATGAAGTAGGTTATAGGCTTCTGCCAAAACATTGGAGAAAAGGATTTGGAACTGAAGTTTTGAAAGGACTTATAACTCACGCTAGTAATTTAGGAATGAAATATTTAATAGCAGAGGTAATTAAAGACAATATAGCTTCTGTTAAAATCTTGGAGAAATTAGGATTCAAATTTTTAAGAGATCAAACATGTGCGAATACAGGAATGCCTGAGTACGTAATGGAATTAATCGTAAAAGAACGATAAAATTAATTAGAATAATGATTTTTGAAACAGAACGACTAGTAGTAAGAAAGTTGGTGTTAAAAGATTTGCAACCTTTCTATACATTAGAAAGTAATCCTTTAGTATTACAATATGCAACTGGAGAAGTGAAAACAGTTGAAGAATGTAAGAAAGAATTGCATGAACTTATTAGAAAATATAATATAAAAGATAACGATTTCTGGATTTATGCAATTGAACGAAAAATTGATCAAGAATTCATAGGTACCATTGCTCTGATAAAAGATGAAAATAGAGACGATGAAATAGGATACCGATTGTTACAGAAGTATTGGAATAAAGGTTATGCAACAGAAACATGTGAAGGAATTATATCGTATTGCAAGTCCAAAGGGATGAAAAAAATTATAGGCTGTGTAGTTGACGAGAATATAGCATCTGCTAAAATATTGGAACGATTTAATTTTAAAATTGAGAGAAAGTTTATTAGTGAAGATATTGGATTACCAGAAACTAAATATATTCTAAATCTATGATTGCAAGAACCCCAAAAGTACCATATTATGCTGTGATTTTTTCCAGTTTACGAACTGAAGAAGACTTAGATTACGCCATTATAGCAGGCGAAATGGTAAGTTTAGCAGAAAAACAAAAAGGATTTCTAGGTATTGAAAGTGCGAGGAGTGAAATAGGTATAACAGTTTCGTATTGGGAGGATTTAGCGGCAATTAAAGATTGGAAAATGCAAGTCGATCATGCTGAAGCTAGAGAAAGAGGCAGAGCAGTTTGGTATGAAAGTTATAAAGTAAGAATTTGTAAAGTAGAAAGAGATTATGAGTTTGAAAAATAGTATTGCACTATTGATGATTATATTTTTGCTGCTTTCATGTGGAAATAGGAAAGGTAAGTTTAAAGATGAACAAGTATTTCGATACAATGAACATGCTAATATTACATCTTTAGATCCCGCTTTTGCGAAAGATCAAAGAAATATTTGGGCTGTAAATCAACTATTCAACGGTTTAGTTCAATTAGATGATCATTTAAAGATTAAACCTGATATTGCTAAGGCATGGGAAATTTCAGAAGATGGTAAAACATATAAGTTCAAACTACGAAACGATGTGCTTTTTCATAAGCACATATTGTTTGGAAAAGATTCAACAAGAAAAGTTAAAGCACAAGATTTTGAATTTTCATTCAATCGTTTATTAGATGCTAAAATAGCCTCTCCTGGTGGTTGGGTTTTACAGAATGTAGCTAATTTTAGAGCTCAAAATGATTCTATCTTTACAATACAACTTAAGCAGGCTTTCCCACCTTTTTTAGGTTTATTGGCAATGAAATATTGTTCTGTTATACCTAAAGAAGCTGTTAGGTATTTTGGAAATTCATTTAGAGCAAATCCCATAGGAACAGGTCCATTTAAATTCAAATTATGGATTGAGAATACAAAGTTAATTTTAAGGAAAAATAAAAGATATCACGAATTAAATAGCGTAGGTGAGCGCTTACCACATTTAGAAGCTGTAGCTGTTACTTTTTTACCAGATAAACAAAGCGAATTTTTACAGTTTATACAAGGTAACTTAGATTTCATTAAAAGTTTAGATGCTTCTTACAAAGATGAAATCTTAACTAAAAAAGGAGAATTACAACCTAAATATCACGGTCAAGTAAATATGCAAAAAGGAGCTTACTTGAATACAGAATATTTGGGAATATATCTAAATACCATTGATGGTGATGATAATCCTTTAACGTCAAAATTGATAAGGCAAGCGATTAATTATGGTTTCGATCGTGAGAAAATGATAAAATTCTTGAGAAATGGTATAGGGACACCCGCTTTACATGGGTTTATACCTAAAGGATTACCATCATTTAACAGTCAGAAAGGATATACGTATAAGCCAAAGAAAGCTAGAGAATTATTAGAAACTTATAAAAGTGAAAATGAAAGTGAAAATCTTGAAATTACCATAACAACCAATAGTAATTACTTAGATTTATGCGAATTCATACAACGAGAATTACAAAAAATAGGTTTGAAAACGAATATAGACGTTATTCCTCCATCAACACTACGCCAAGGAAAAGCCAACGGAAAAATACCAATATTTAGAGCAAGTTGGATTGCTGATTACCCAGATGCAGAAAATTACTTGTCATTGTTTTACAGTAATAACTGTATACCTAACGGACCTAATTATACATGTTTTCGGAATGAGAATTTTGATAAACTATACGAGATTTCTATAAAAGAAGTTAATGCTGAAAAACGCTATTCATTGTATCAGAAAATGGATAGTATAATCATCGCTGAAGCACCAATAGTACCATTGTATTATGATCAAGTAATACGATTTTCACAAAAAAACATTCAAGGTTTAGGGGTAAATCCAATTGATTTACTAACCTTGAAAAATGTGAGAAAAGTTAAAAAAGATAAATAATGTGTTTTATAATTATAAAACACATTATTTATTAAGTTAGATTTTTGTTTAAACTATTAAATTCAATAATTCTTATTTATGAAGTAATTATTTGTTTTTAAAACACAAATTCTTTTATTTTTTTTGCGATAGCTTGTTTGATGTCTTTAGGGTAAGAGCGGTCTCCATGAAAAATATCAGCCATGGCATCACTAAAGCGTTGACCGTATTTTTTTAACATAATGTTCCGTATGGTCTTCTGCTCATAGAACCATTTAGCTAGCCAAATACCAGTTTTTAACTCAGGCAATAATGATTCATTTAACTTTTTTGTGTAAAGATTTTGAGCTTCGGTAATATTTAGATTACTCTCTATTATTGATTCGGCAACTAAAATACCACTGTATATAGCATTGGAAATTCCTTCGGCAGTAATTGGATCAGCAAAACCAGCAGCATCACCGATTAAAAAAACATTATTTTTAACAAAACCATCAGTTCTTGGTGCGGTAGGAATTTGAAAACCATGTTGAGACTCACTTAGAATAGTTGTGATTCCTATGGTTTTAAGATAATCTTGATAGTATTTCTTTAAATTTATTTTTCTTTTTTTCGTAGTAGCAACACCGATAGATAAATGATTTTTTTTAGGGAAATTCCATGCATATCCATATGGGATTGCGTCGATATCGAAGCGAACCTGATCTTTCAAACGATTAAAATCCTCCTCAGTAACTTCTACTTCATACTCTAAAGCTGGTATCAAATTTCTAGTTTCTTCATTCCATCCAGCCATTTTTGCTGTAGGACTTAACACACCATCAGCAGCTATAACAAAACGTGATGATATTTTTGTTTTATTAGTTGTTAATATAGCCTTATCACCTTCAAATTCAATATGAACTAGTTTATTTTCTTCTAATAAAGTAACTCCATATTTGTGGGCTTCTTTAGTAATTAAATGATCAAAAGAATCACGCATAATCATAGTAATTGTTGGTTCCTCTCTTGTGGTTTGAAAATGAAGTTTTTCCCCTAAAAAAATATCTACAGTATGAAACTCACGTTCAATTACGCTGCTAATATCTAAGGGTAAGCTCTTACGTCCTCTGAACACAAAACCACCACCACATGTTTTATAACGAGGTAATTGTTCTTTTTCTATAATAACAGTAGAAATTCCTTGTTTAGCCAAATGTAAAGCTGTTGAAGCTCCTGAAGGGCCGCTACCAATTACGGCTACATCAAAATGTTTCATAGAGTAAATTAAATGATGAATTATTTATCGGCTAAGATAGTTATTCAAAATTGATTCTGGATAAGATAGGAAAGTGATCGGAGTATTTTAGATTGTACGTTTTAAAACTATTAATCGTGGTTTTTGTATCGGTAAGAATAAAGTCAATACGCATAGGAAAGAAATAATTAAACGATCTGCCAAATCCAGATCCAGCAACTTTAAACGCATCTTTTTTATTCTTACTAATTTGTCGATATACCCATGAAAATGCTGTATTATTAAAGTCACCACAAATTATTTTCCTACTTTTCCATTTCTTTTCATGTACTAAAAAAGTTTCAACTTGTGAGGCTTGCTTTTGAAATCCGTTTTTTAATCTAGCAATTAATTTTTCTGAATCTTTTTCGCCAAAATTTTCTTTTTTAGGATTTAATTTTAAAGATTGAAGGTGTAAATTATAGATACGAACCGTATCTTTTTCTTTAACAATATCTATAAAAATAGCATTATTTGCACTGTGTTTAAAATCGAGAGAACCTTTGTTAATGATCTTATATTTTGAAAAAATAGCTAAACCAAAGTTGTTTTTCTTAGATTTAGGAACATAGTATGAATAAGGAAAACCCAAATCTCTTTTTTTTGAATGATGATATTCTTGTATAGCTAAGATGTCTGGACTTTTTTCTTTTATTAAACTGATAATATTATCTTCAATGCTATCAGATTTAATCCATTTATAAAGATTAAACATGCGTACATTGTAACTCATTACTTTTACATCGTCATTTCTTGGAGTATTTTTTTTGGAGAATTTTAAGAATGGAGGGAAGAAGAACCAGCCTATGAGGAGTATTATACCGGATAGTATAATATGTTTTTTAAGTTTGAATAACCAGTATAAGCAAAAGCAAATATTAATAATAATTAGAAAAGGAACAGCTAAACTAGCAACTGAAAAAACAGGTACTGTTTTTGGGGAAACAAACGCCAAGAAATAAGAAAATAGTAAGGCAGCAGCTACAATAGAATTTATAAAATAGAGTAGCTTATCAAAAATTGAATATTTTCTTTTTCCTTTTACCACTACTTATTTC
>JAHDDQ010000089.1:0-9898 GCA_020629275.1 Tenacibaculum sp.
TTTATAAGGTATAAAATAAAACATTCCATTTTTATCAGTTTTTTTAACTGATGTAAACAATCTACATAAATTATTTATTATGATCACAAATGTGAAAAAAATAGCCTTTACACTTGTCTTATGTTTCAGCATACAACTTGTATGCTCGCAAGAGAGTAAATATGGAACATTATCTTTTAATAAAGCAGTTAACATCTCAGGTAAACAAAGAATGCTTACCCAAAAAATGGGGAAAATTTATTTATATATGTTAAGTAATCCGAATGATTTTAAAGCTAAGAAAAATTTAAAAATTACCAAAATCATTTTTGAAAAGCAAAATCTAATATTAGCGAAAAATTCGAGCTCTTCACTTACTAAAAGTAAATTAAAAGAAGTTATGGATACCTGGGATAAATACAAAGAGTTTTTGGCTTCTAAACCTAACAAAGACGACGCTATTAAAATTATAAATACAAATTCTACATTATTAAAATACACCAATAATGTTGTGAATTCTATTGCAAGAGAATCAAAATCGAGAACCAATTCATTAGACACAGACCTTCAAGAAGAGCAACAGGAGTTAAAGAAAATTATAAACAAATCAGGACGACAAAGAATGTTATCACAAAGGCTTGCATTATACTATTTTGCTAATAAACCAAAATTGAAGAACAATAATACTACTGCAAAATTAGAAAAAGTATTTGTAGAACTGGATAATACATTAAACGACTTGTTAGTTTCAAGTTTTAATAATGAAAGAATAGACAATGCTCTTGGCGAGGTAATGGAACGGTGGGAAAGCGTAAAATCAAACAAAGATAGATTCTTTAAACAAGGTTATAACGATTCTGAAGTCTATAAATTAAGTGATGAGTTAACAAAGAAATTTAACAAAATAACCAATCTATATGAAAAAGTTAAAATTGAATAAATGCTTTTAAATTATCATTTTATGAGAAAATTACTATTAACTTTTTTAATTCTGTTATCAACGATTACTGCAAATACTCAGCAATTTAAAATAGACGCAGATTACAGGGCGAGAGCCGAATATTCTAATGGTTTTGGTACACTTATTAGCTCAGGTACTGATTTTGGTTTGTTTGTAGAACAGAGAGCAAGACTTGGGTTTGGTTATTCAGACAATTATATTACAAGCTCCTTAAGTTTCCAGGATGTGAGTGTTTGGGGGGATAAACCTCAAATTACTGGCAAAGACATTAATAGAAGTTTATCATTAGCTGAGGCATGGGTTAATGTTCATATTTCTGACCATTGGTCAACAAAAGTTGGACGACAGATTATATCATATGACGATGAGCGTATTTTTGGTGGCTTAGATTGGGCTATGCAAGGAAGATTTCACGACGCCCTACTTTTAAATTATAAGAAAGCTAGTTATAAATTAGTAATGGGTTTTGCCTTTAATCAAAATGCTGTCTCAAGGGAGAATACATTATTTGATCCTAATAATTCTGCAAATGCTAGAGCTGTTTTTGATTATAAATCAATGGCTTATTTATGGATGCATAAAGATTGGAATACTATTTCTACTAGTTTTTTATTTTTAAATAACACTTATCAAAACATACAAGGTGAAATCCCTGTGAAAGGGAATGTAAATCGACAGACTTTTGGAACGCATGTAGTAGCAAATTCAGACAAAGCATTGAAATTTCTATTTAATTTTTACGCACAAACAGGTGAATTCTCTAAAGGGATAGCCTTGAATGCCTACAATTCATCGTTAGAAATACAGTATAAGCCTAAATCAACATTATTAGGCATTGGGTATGAAGTTTTAAGTGGAGATAATACCGCTAACAATGAAATTACTTCTTTCTTTCCAGTGTTTGGTACTAATCATAAATTCAATGGATTTATGGATTATTTCTATGTAGGGAATCATGCAAATAATATAGGATTGAGGGATTTATATGCCAAAGCAATATTTGTTACAGGAAAAAAATCGAAGCTATTAACTAAAGTTCATTATTTCTCGGGCGATAAAAGTATTGATAATGAATATTATTTGGGAACTGAATTAGATATTGTTTTTACTCAGAAAATAACATCTTACGCATCAGTAAAAGTAGGCTATTCACAAATGTTCGCTAGTGAAACAATGGAGAAGCTGAAAAACATCTCCAATCCAAATCCTATTCAAAATTGGGGTTGGCTTATGCTAGTAGTCAAACCAAATTTACTGAACTGGAAAAAGAATAAAGAAATAATTTAAGATAGTTGAAAATGAAATATTTATCAGAAGTGAAGAGTTCATTTTTATTTATCTAAACAACCAATTAACCTCCAAGATTATGAATTTTAAAAACTGTGTAACTATTTTTTTTGTGCTGTTAAGCACTTTCTTGTTTAGTCAAGAAAAAGTCTGTCATTCATCTGGTGATGAAGAAGTAAGTTTAAATACAATAGGGAAATGTGCTATTGAAAAATTTAAAAAATCTAAACAAAAGGAATACATACAGGTTTCTACAAAAAGAAATTATGTGAGAAGAAGAATAACAAGTAAAGTAAACAAAGCGAATGCATCATTAATAACAAGCGCTAAGCGAATAAATAAAAAAGATGAAATTACCATAGCTAATGTGCATAATCTTCCTCTTTTTAAAAGTTGTACAGATAATATATCATATGATATGAAATTAACGTGTTTTAATGAACAGTTGAATAATCATATAACACGAAGTTTGAAATATCCTGAAAAAGCTTTTAAAGACGGAATTGAAGATACTGTTGATGTTGTTTTTACGATCAATACCTCAGGAGAAATAGAAAAGATAATAGCAAAAAGTACTGTTAGAAATAACTTACTAGAAACTGAAGCAAAAAGAATTATAAAAAGCTTACCAAAGTTCATACCAGCCCAACACAATAATACTATAACTAATGTAAAGCATCGTGTCAAAATAGTATTCGATATTTCAGGTAAAAGAAGAGGTCTCAAGGAAAAGATACTTAAGAATAATACGGAAGAACCTTTAATTAGAGATTATATTACATTTAATAAAGTAGCCAATGTACCAGTTTTTATTACTTGTGCTAATACTCCAGAAAACGAAAAACAACAATGTGTTAAAGAAACGATACTAAATACTTTAGTAGAAAACTTCACATATCCTTTTGATGCTGCATCACAAGGAATAGAGGGTAGAGTATGGGTAAGATTTATTGTAGATAAAGATGGCTACACTAAAAATATTACAGCAACAAGCTTTAATAATGGTAGTTTATTAGAAGAAGAAGCAGAACGATTAATTAAACTATTACCAAAATTTATACCAGGTAAACATAACAATGAATATGTGAATGTTGAGTATTTTATTCCTATTGACTTTCAGTTAGATGAATAGTTTATTTCACACCAGTCTATATTTATAAAAAAGAAGAGTACTATTGTAATTTTAATCCAGTGGTTTCTTGTATTACTTTTAGTTGTAGCAATTTTATAATATGTCGTCTCACTGGAAATTCCTAGAATTGAAGAAGAAATAATTCGAACAGTTGTATTATTGAATGGGTTCTTACCATCCGATTTATTAGGTGCTCTCAAATTTATTATTTCGAGTTTATTATCAATTGCGGTTTTGTGAATTTTACGAATAATTCTTTTATCGATAAGAGTGGTAAGTTGAACTAGAAAACAGCATACTACAATAATAACAACAAGTATAAAGAATTGATCCACTTTGTATAGGTTCTATTTAAAATTATTCATAAGTTCATCAATAGCTAGCGTAGGTTTTTGATTTATTTCTTGATAAATTATTTCAACGCGTAATGCTTTTAACCCAGAGACTCCTTGTAAATCTTCTAGCTCTAGCATTTCAACTTTTCCAAGTTTATTTTTGGATTGTAAAAACTTAATATATTTTAAATATTCATCAGCATCTTTATCTTGTGAATAAACAATAGCGATTTTACCAGGAGTTGTTAATCTTTCTTCTGTATTTTTAATATGAGCCTTATCAATTCTTTTTTTAATAATTTCATAACGAATATTATAAGCACCGTCTACATCAAACTGTTTTTCATCCATTCTAAACTCAATTGCTAAGGCATTACTATGTACAAGTATTAAGGACGCAACTTGTAAATCGTGAGAAAGCGATTTTCTTAAGTTTCGGGCAATATTCTCCATTTCATGAGTTGTTTGTAATTGCCACAATCTTAAATTGTAAAGATATAAAGAGTCATATTTTTTTTGCTTAGTTATAGATTGTCCTATATACATGTTATATTCTACACCATCAGTTTTATAGCGTTCAAAATAATGAGGAAAAATCTTCTGAGCTTCTTCTTGTTTCTTGTCTATGTATTTGGCTAACTTTTCATTCAACTTAGTTACACTATACTCGTAATCTTTCCTCTTGTCGTATACAACCTGTAAATTGGTATCTAGCTTATCCACATAATCATCAACTAAAGCTGTAAATTCACTATTAATTTCTTTTATATGATTAAAAACAGGATAAATTTCACGCTTAAGAAAGTCAATAATAGCAACTTCATCACCAGCTTTAATACCGTCTTCTACATCATTTAAATATTCTTCAACTCTATACATCAATTCTTTGTATATGGGAATATCTTCCTTTTTACATGCTTTTCTCAAAACATTAATAGCTGCATTTAACTGTGCTTGTAAATCTTCTTGTATTGCTGAGTTTCGTGCAGTTGAAGAGCCACGAATATCGAGTTGTGCATATAACGGATACACATCATTAAAAACTATTTCTTCGATTGTAGCATCTTCTTCATCACTATGAATTAATGCATTTTGATAATTTTCAGCAGCTTCATAAAACCTCCATTTTACTGAAGGGTGAATAGAGGTATAGTGTTCTTGAATAGTAGCTTCTAGAATATTTAAGAAATCTTCAGAGTTTCTTTCGGCGGCAGCTTTAAAAACTGGAATTACATCTTTTAACTTCTGCTTATTCACAGAATTTAATTCATAGGTTCTTGGTGAAGCTATTTCTAGTAATACTAAATCTTGGTTATTATCAATCTTAATAGGAATTAGTATAATACTACCGATGTTGTTGTTTTTTAATTGAAGATAAAACGCACTTTGATCTGAGGTTTCACCATATCTGTTCGTGTCTGAAATAACTACGGTTTCGTTCTCAATAAAAAGCTTACGATGGATATGATCACAAAAGAAATGATTACAATATATTTCGCCTCCTTTAATTACTATACTTTCAGAAAACTTTATTTTTAATCCATAAGTTTGGATTTCACTAATATCAAAAAACGAATAACCAACTCTCAAGTCTTTAATGCTGTAGAATTCGCTTAGGTTATTTTGTAAGCTATCTACGATACTTCCATCGTCTCTTCGTAAAAGGTTTGTTCTAATCGAACTAATAGCTTCATCATAAGAAACGTCAAACAGATTCATAATGCCAAAGCCTTTAAAAATATAAGAATTAGGAGGGAATTTTTCTTTCCATATTTCTATATTATCAAAATTATCAAGAAGTACCTTAATATCGTCTTCATTTAACTTAGGAGCATTCTCGGTAGCTGTTATGTCCATAAAATCTCCATTAAAAGCAACTCTATAATGTTTGAATACTCCTAGCTTTTCATCAGGAATATCAAAGAAGAAAGGACGTTTTAAATCAATAGGGTAGTCATAGATAGTAGCTAAAATAAGCGTGCAGCCAAAAATGTACATTTTATCTCCTTCAAAATTCCTAACATTCAATTCGAAATCGTCACCAGCATTTTTCAGTATGGTTTTGAAGCGTTCAGTAAATTTGAAAGATTTGAAGTAAAAAGGAATGGTTGCTGCCTTAATTTCGTTAGTAGATAAAGCTTCTGGAAATAGTACGTCTAGTAGTAAGTTAACAGTTTTACTATGTTTTTCAAGTAAAGAAAAATCAGAAAAACCATTGATTAGCTCAGGAACTTTTTCTATTTCTTGAACCATTTTTTTTGATGAATGATGAAAAGGATGATCTTTCAAATCATCACTAGTGTACTTTTTAAATATATTGTACACTTTTTCAAAACTAACATTTACCTGAAGTGGTAATTCAAGATTTACGTCGTTACTAAGTCCTTTTATCGTCATTATTATCGATTATCTACAAATGCAAAATTACGAAATGTAAATTTTAGTCGTATTTTTTAGATGAACTTGCACAATAGTAGCGTTGAAATTGGTAATTTGCTTTAATAGAACGGATTAAAAATCCATGCCATAATTACGAATTTTACCTTTTTTACCTAGCGTGTTAAACTTCCAACTAAAACCTAACATGAAATATTGTGTTAATACTGTACTTTCAGCATCTTCAATATAATTTGCTGTGGCTGTTCTTCGCGCGTTAGTATTTTGGTTTAATAAATCATAAGCTTTTAATGAAATAGTTCCTTTATCTTTCAGAATCGTATACGAAACAGTAGAATTCCAAAACCATGCAGATTTATTGAAACCAACCAAATTAGGGTTATAATTATAACTTATATTATTTCTCCATTCTAGCTTCTTAGGAACATTAGTTCTTGTTCTAATACCTAGCGTATGTCTTGTGAAATTTTGATTTGCATTAGTGTTGATATTGTATCGAGTATTCGAAAATGCTATTTGATATCTAGGCTCAATAGTAATCATTTTATTCCATTTGAAAGCTAGTCCAAAACTAGGTGTTACTGAATTTGTTTTTGTAGTATTTTCAATTCCGTCAACAATATTTATATTCTTGGAAGCATTAAATCGTGTACCTAATCTGAAATTTAAGGTAGCAGTAGAGTCTAGCTTTATTTTCTTATTATACCTAGCTCCTCCCCAAAAATTATAAACACCATCAGCGTTTTCATAAGACGAGTTTCTAACAAAATTATCATCTATAGTTATACTACTTACAATTTGGTTATTAGTAATACTACCACCAATATAAGCAAAAACACCAGTACGTTTTTGCCAATTATATTTATTAAAGTTGGCATAAACTCTATGAGTTTGACTTGGCGTTAAATTAGGGTTCCCTTCAATAGTATTTGTTGGATTTGTGATGTCTTTGAATGGCTGAAGTTGATTAATATTAGGAGCATTATTATCTAACGAATAATCAAAATATACTGAAGCTTTCGAATCAAACTTATACCTAAAGCTGGCATCTAAAGTTATATTTTTAAAGTTTTTGGACAGACTTAGATTTGGTCGTAAAGCATCTACATTCTCAAGTGTTCTTATTACCTGACCTATTTCAAAATTAAGCCTCCATTTTTTTACGTCATAAGATATGCTTACTGCAGGAGTTTTAGTGATATCATTATAATTGAAATTAGAACTTTGATCAAGATTAAAAAGTGTATAGTTTTGAGTTGCAGTATCGAAATCAAATGTACTCTCAATGTTTGTTTGCTCATCTCTCTTATAACCATATTTAGCATCAATGAATAATTTTTTATCGATTAATGGATAGCGGTATGTTAATCGAGATTGAATTGTATTTAATTCATTGTCGTTAATACTTTTCTGATCTCTAATTATTGTCTCAGGATTAGTGCCAAATGTTTCTATTGTTGAATTATTTATATCCTCTCCATCTGTAGTATTCACTTGATTTGTGAGTGATGCTTTTATAAACGAACCTTTCGCGCCAATTTTTTTCGTAATGTCTATTGTATTTTGAAAATTTTTAGCATCTGATTTTGAGAAAGTACTACTCGAAGCTGTGTTAGTAATTATACTACTTTCGTTAAGAGTCTCTTGTAATTGTGTATAATTACCTTCTCTTGTATTAAAAACAAACTGCGGTCTAATATTGATAAGAAACGTAGAATCAATTTCAATGTCTAGCTCAGCATCAATAGCATGATTGTCATTGGCATCGCTTGAGTTTGAGTTTGAATTGGTAAAATAA
The DNA here is from genome assembly GCA_020629275.1 of Tenacibaculum sp. Lineage (GTDB taxonomy): Bacteria > Bacteroidota > Bacteroidia > Flavobacteriales > Flavobacteriaceae > Polaribacter. The sequence goes on from JAHDDQ010000089.1 coordinate 7,890, forward strand.
TTTCTGTTAGGTAAGGTGTAAGCTCTATTATTTCTGGAATTATTATCAGAGTTACTTCCAGAGAAGAAGTAATTAACATTAACATCTAAACCTTTTCCATACACATCGGCATAAGTTGCACCAGCAGTTTTTGAACGAATAATACCTTGTCCGCCTCCAAATCTTCTTCCGCCAATACCAAAAGAACCATTACCGCCAAACCAAACACTACCTCCACCTCCAAACATTTTTTGGATCTCACCAAAACTAAATCCTGGCGAGTTTATATTGTTAGTACTAGCTAAAACACTAAAGCGAGTATCATTATTAAAGCGGTTAACCATAGTAGCTCCTTCGTATCTTTCATCGGTTCCTCTACCTGCGGAGATTCTACCGAACCATCCTTTATTATTTTCTTTTTTTATGGTAAGGTTTATTGTTTTATTATTTGCGTCACCTTTCTCTCCAGAAAAAGCTTCTGCTTTAGATTTTGTATCGGTAATTTGAACTTTTTCAATGATTTCTTTAGACAAGTTCTTTGTAGTTATCGTGGGATCGTTTCCAAAGAAAGGTTTTCCGTTTACCAAAATTTTATTTACGGGCTTTCCATTTATAGTAATCTTTCCCTCTTCATCAACTTCTACACCAGGCAATTTTTTAAGTAGATCTTCAACATTGGCGTTTTTTTTAGTTTTGAACGATTTTACATTAAATTCTAATGTATCTTTTTTAATCGTTATAGGTGCCTTTGATGTTATAACTACTTCGTTTAATAAGTTAGATTCTTCCGTTAATTGTATAGTTCCTAAATCTATTGGAGTCTCTTTTTTTAAGGTTATTTTTTTTCGATAACTGTTCATTCCTATAAAAGAGACAAAAAGTTTTAGATTTTTATGGTATGAAGTTCCTTCTAATGAAAAATTTCCTTTTTCATCGGAAATAGTATAGGATATTACTGAGCTGTCTTTTACTTTTTCCAAATGAATAGTAGCAGCTTCAATAGCATTTTTCCCTTTTTTTGACTGAATTTTACCTGTAATACTGAATTTGTAAGATTGTCCAATTACATTAAGGGAAGTCAAAAAAATAATACTAAGTAGTATTTTTTTCATAGTTTTTTATCTTCATTATTAAAGACAACAAAAAAACAGAAAAAAGGATTTACATGACGTTAATTTTTGTTAAACTATTGTGTGAAATTTATAAAAGCTATTACCTTTAAGTAATAGCTTTATTACGTTAGCAAAGAGAAGTGCAAACTCTTAGACTTGAGAAACAATGTGAATTACCATCTTCTCTACAGTCTGCAAAATTTTGAATACAATTTCTTCTGCATTCCGAAATACCACCATTAATATTGGTGCATTCTTTTTTTGTTAGTGTTTTTACTCCTTTGAGTGTTGAAATACTTCTAAACATGATTTATAGGTTTTTAATTCCTCATAAATATATGGAATTAAGCCTTTAACTACTTCTGTCTAAAGTAAATACTAATAGGAACTCCTGAAAAGTTGTAATTTTCTCTCAATTGATTTTCTACAAAACGCTTATAAGGATCTCTTATATATTGTGGGAGATTTGCAAAAAAAGCAAACTGTGGCGTATGTGTAGGTAATTGCATACAATACTTAATTTTTACATATTTTCCTTTCGTTGCAGGAGGTGGAGTTTGCTGAATAATTTCTAGCATAGTTTCATTTAACTTACTAGTTTGTATACGTCGTTTTCTATTTTCGTAAACTTCAACAGCAGTTTCTATGGCTTTGAAAATACGTTGCTTTGTTAATACAGAAACAAAAATTATAGGCACATCGTTAAAAGGAGCAATTGTATCTTTGATTTTTCGTTCGAAGTCTCTCATAGTATTGGTTTCTTTTTCTACCAAATCCCATTTATTAACTAAAATAACAACTCCTTTTCTGTTTTTTTCAGCAAGCCAAAATATCTTTTCATCTTGTCCTTCAAATCCACGAGTGGACCATTACAATAGCAATATCACAGTGTTCGATGAACAGCTCTCATCACCGAAT
>JAHDDQ010000089.1:9908-14200 GCA_020629275.1 Tenacibaculum sp.
CAATTACAATAATCACAGTGTTCGATTGCCTCATCACCGAATAAAACTCTAAATCTTCTTTTACTTTAGATTTTTTTCTTATTCCAGCGGTATCAACTAAATTAAAATCAAAACCAAATCTATTATAAGCAGTATCTATGGAGTCTCTAGTTGTTCCAGCGATATTAGTTACAATATTTCTTTCTTCACCGATTAAGGCATTTATGAATGAAGATTTACCTGCATTAGGTCTTCCTACAACTGCGAAACGAGGTAATTCGTCTTCTTGTTCTTCATCATCAAATGGTTTTGGGATTTCATCTGCTATAGCATCTAATAAATCTCCAGTACCGCTACCGTTAACAGAGGAGATAGTATGATAATCTCCAAGACCTAAATTATAGAATTCAACTGCATCTGCTTCACGCATAGCATTATCTACCTTATTAACAGCCATGAATAATGGCTTTTTCACTTGTCTAAGTAGTTTAGCAACAGCATCATCCATTGGAGTAATTCCTTGCTCTACATCAACGACAAATAAAATAATATCTGCTTCGTCTATAGCTAGTTGTACTTGTTTACGAATTTCTCCTTCAAAAATATCATCAGATCCTACGATATATCCACCAGTATCTATTACTGAAAATTCTTTTCCATTCCATTCGGATTTTCCATAATGGCGATCTCTAGTGACACCGCTTACAGAATCTACTATGGCATCTCTTCGCTTAATAAGACGGTTAAATAATGTGGATTTACCTACGTTTGGTCTTCCTACAATTGCTACAATACTACTCATGCCGCAAAGGTAGCGTTTCTATAAAATAAAACAACTATTGATTTGATCAATAGTTGTTTTATTATTCTTTTTTTTAAAATTATTTATTATTCTGGTAAATACTTACTGTACCACTATCTTCATTAGAAACTAATAGTAAATCTTTTCCATTTGGGCTCTCTTTTGCAGGAATTACCAAAAGACTTTCAGGAGCCTCATCTCCATTGTGCGATAAAATACTCAAAAATGTAGGGGAAAACGGGTTCGTAATATCATAAACTAATACTTGATCAGTGCGTTCTAAACCAACAAACAGAATATAACGTTCATTGCCGATATTCAGTACTTCAACTGATTCAGGTTCAGTTCCTTTGTCGTCGCTCCTTTTGTCTTCATCATTGAAAGTACTTGGTGTTAATTCTAAAGTTTTTTGAGCAATGCTATTACCACTATCATAAATTAAAGTGCCATTTTCAGACCAAATACTGAACGATCGTGCACCGTAAGAATATAACTTGTCATAATCTCCGTCATTATCAGTATCTCCTATGTCTAGTGCAATTTTAAGTCTACCTAAATTAGCTTCATTCTTGTAGTCGTTATTTGCTGGAAACGCAGTAGGGTCTAAATCAATTTTTTTAATTCTTTTTTCATTCACGAAGATGTCTTCGTCATCTTTTTCATCATCAGTCCCTTTGTCATCTATATATTCTCTGGTATCTCCTTCGTTAGCTGAAATTACATATCCAGTTCCGTTAATTTTTACATACGTAATACCGTCAGGCTGATACATACCATATACAGGTACATTTCTTAATGCTTTTTTATTATCTTCATTACTTGGATCAATTTCATTACCAATAAGATTATAATCTTTAAATCCAAGAGGATAGATAGCTTCTATAGTTTTTGTAACTAAATTAACCTTTGCAATTCCATTATTTTCTTGTAATGATACCCATGCGGTTTTAGAGTCATCAGAAATTGCTATATATTCAGGTTCTACATCTTTAGCTAGGTTTGCATTAGGTCCAAAAACTCTAAATCCTTTATTTTCTAATGCGTCTTCTTGACTATTAAATGCTGAAAAATTAAGCGTCGTAACTTCTTTACTATCAATGTTTATAATACTTATACTGCCTTCAGGATCGTTCGTATAGGTATTATTAGGCTCCCCTTCGTTTGCACAAACTATTAATTTTCCATCTTTAGAAAAAGTAACCATATCTGGTAAAGCTCCAACTGTAAAGGTGTTTAGTAGTGCATTATTTTCGGTATTATACAATACTACTGTACCATTATTTTGTTTTATGTCATTTTCTAAAGCTATTGCCACCAAACCATCATAGGTAGTAATGCTATTTGGAGCGCCATTTGCGATAGTAATGGAATTCGTTTGTGTTGGCGTAGCTACATTACTTATGTTATAGACAGAGATTTCTTTTGCTTCTGCATTAACTATAAATAGTTTTTTAGTCTTTTTATCGTAGGCAGATATTTCTGCAGCTCCTTCACCACCAACCTTAATAGTGTTTGTGTATTTAAAGTTAACAGTAGTATCAATACTATTGTTATTGTCTGTATCATCATTGCATGCAATAAAGTTAATTATAGAGATACATAGCATAGTTTTAAGAAAGTTATTCATGATCTATATTATTTTTCACAAAACTTAAGTTAAAACTTTAATTAAAAGTTATGGGAATTGGAAAGGATTGTTATAAAATGAATAAAAATGTTAATTGATAGTTATCAAGTTTTATGTAACTCAATAAAAGTAAGTGTTTGCTTATTGAAATAGGTTGTTAACTTATCTGTTATTTTATTATTGGAAGGTTAAAGTTATGTTTATGAAAAATATGAACATTACAATTATGAAGAAATATTTGATATTATTAATAGTTTTAATGAGTTTGTGTGTACTGATTGGACAAGAGAAACCAAAAAAAAATTATCGAAAATCTTTAGCCAATTATAACGATTTTAAAATGTTGGTTGAAGAGGTTGATGATTATAGAAAACAAAGATTAATTGATTTGAATACTTTCATAGCAGTTAGTAAAGAAGCACATACAATTATTTTGGATACTCGTTCGGAATTCAGATATACTAAAAAACATATTAAAGGAGCGATTCATTTGAATTTTTCAGACTTTACTCAAGAAAATTTACAAAAACTAATTCCTAATCTCAAAACTAAGATTTTAATCTATTGTAATAATAACTTTTATGGAGATCAAATTCATTTTACGTCTAAAATAGTTAAGTCTAAATTAATTAAACCTAGAATAACAACTGAAAAGAAAGTTGGAAAGTTTTTAGTTTCTGAGCACAAAAAACCAATCACTTTAGCACTAAATATCCCTACATTTATAAACCTTTATGGATATGGGTATAAAAATGTGTATGAATTAGATGAACTCGTTTATGTAAATGATAAAAGGATCGAATTCGAAGGAACAGATATCAAATAACAGAAGAAGACTTTTATATGAGTTTTACATTATTCTTTATAACCAAATCTTCTTAATTGTTTATCGTTGGACCTCCAATTTTTATTTACTTTAACATAAAGATCTAAAAAGATTTTTTTATCAAAAAAGCGTTCTAAACTTTTTCTTGCTTCAGTACCCACACGTTTAATTGCACTTCCTCTATGTCCAATAATAATACCTTTTTGAGTATCTCGTTCGACCATAATAACAGAACGAATTTTTATAATATCATCTTCTTCAACAAAACTTTCTGTTTCGATTTCTACCGCATAAGGAATTTCTTTTTTGTATTGTTGAAGGATTTTTTCACGAATAGTTTCGTTAACAAAAAAACGTTCAGGTTTATCAGTAAGTTGATCCTTTGGATAAAAAGAAGGAGATTCAGGTAATAATTCTATGATTTTATAGAAAACACTTTCAACATTAAATCGTTCTAAAGCTGAAATCACATACACAAAAGAATTAGGAACTTTATTACGCCAATATTCAATTTTTTCCTCAACAATTTCAGGTGTAGATTGATCTATTTTATTTAATAGAAGGATAATAGGAGTATTGCTATTTATTATTTTATTGAAAAAGGCTTCATTTTTTAATTCTTTTTCACCTACTTCTACCATATAAATTAAGACATCAGCATCATCAAATGCAGATTTCACAAAATCCATCATAGATTCTTGTAACTCATACGCTGGTTTTATAATTCCTGGAGTGTCAGAAAAAATAATTTGATAATCTTCTCCATTAACAATCCCTAGAATACGGTGTCTGGTAGTTTGAGCTTTAGAGGTGATAATAGATAATTTCTCTCCAACTAAAGCATTCATTAAGGTTGATTTTCCAACATTAGGGTTTCCTATAATGTTAACAAATCCTGCTTTATGTGTCATAAGAACAAAGGTACAGATTTTTAGTACTAAGACTATAAGTCATACATATACTTTTTTTTTAAAAAAGCATCATTATTTTGAGTTCAGTTCGAAAAAAGGTTGTACATTTGCAATCCAAATCGCGGGATAGAGCAGTAGGCAGCTCGT
>JAHDDQ010000090.1 GCA_020629275.1 Tenacibaculum sp.
TGGTACTTATTTGTGGGATAATGGCGTTAAAGATTATCAAGCACATCTAAAATTTATTGATGATCTCAGTAATAAACTAAATATTACGGATAATGAGTCTAAAAGCTACCTATTTGCTAACGGTAAGAAAGCGATAGAGTACAATAATTTCTTAAATACGAATTCTAGTGCTACTTGGGCAATTGAGTGGGTAAAAGGACAAATTCAATTGAACAAGCTTAATACTGATAATGACAGAGTTTGGAGAGCTTCTAGTGGTGTTATAGCCAATAATCCTGAATTGAAATATACGCATGTAGATTTAAGAAACCCTAATATGGGGTATTATAAAATGGCTAACGGTTCAATTATGGTACTAAGTTCTGAAAAACTCGTACTGTCTTCCTCTGGAGATTTAGTTCGTGATGGATTTGATAATATCGGTGTAGATTACGGGAGATACTATTATGTTGAACACGGTGACGGGCAATGGGCTGAAATGTTCATAAACCCGCGAAATACGGGCAGTGAACTAAGAGATTTATTTGAGATGGGCGGAATTCACATAGGCAAAAACGCTGTTCGATATGCTTTACCAGTTGAAGATGTACTAGTACTTATAACTGGGAAAGATTTTGATGGAGGTGAAATAGCAAGATGGAAAGCAGCGGGTTTTGTATTCCTTGCAGTAATACCAGGAAGTAAAGCTTTTAAAATCGTTACTAAGGTCGCCTCTAATGCAAGTAGATGGAAAAAAGTAGTTTTTACCGTATCAGGGATCTCAGTAAAAATACAAGCTAAACTTGTGGGTGGTTTAGTTGATTTTGGTACAGACAATAATAATCGAGCAATACTAAAAAAATTACTAGAAATTACAAAAAAGGGTATTCAAGCTCATCATTTGATTCCCTTAGCATTCAAAGATCATCCTCTAATTCAGAATGCCGCTAAATCTATAAAACGTTTTCATATAAGTGAACTAATAAACGGTATTCCACTCGATATAACTAAACATTTAAATGGACATAATTCAAATGGAGGTTATAATGATGCTGTCAGAAAAGTACTAACAGAATTAGATAAAATAGCTGGTAAAGATCTTGATAAAGCTTATGATGAAACCATAAAATTTATTAAGTATCTTGACGATCTTATTAAAGCCAATTTAGATAAGAATTTAGGAGAAATCGCTAAACTAATAAGCTATCCATAATTACAACAACAAATGAAATATTTTAAACTAAAAAACAATAAAAATATAAGAGAAATAGGTAAATACCCTCAAGCTAGTGTTAAATTTTGGGGAGATTTGGATACTATTCCATACACTGGACGTAGGTCACCTATACAAAAGGATTGGAATATTCCTGAGCCTTTAATGCATAAAAAAGCTAAGGCTACAACTTTATTGGATGTAATGCCTTTCAGTCCAGCTTATTTCTTAACGTTTAAAGATGATTTTATAAAGTTTTTAAATAATTTTAATGTAGATAATTTTAGTACGTGGCAATTAAAAGTACATCAAAAAGAAAATATTTTAAATGATTATAAATTATTCCATCTATCATATCCTTCTGATGGAAAATTTATAGATTTTAAAAAAAGTAATTTCATCGTGAGACCTAAAGGTGTAATTAATGATACTACTTCCAGTTCAATCAAAATTAATGATTTGAATAATTATTTGAATAGCATCGAAATATTAGAAGGATCAAAAGATGATTTAATTGTTAGTTATGATAAATTAGTTTTAGATTTTTCAAATGCAACTGAGGATATTATCCGTTTTATAGATGTTCCAAGTGACATTGGTTATTATGTTTCGGAACAGCTAAAAATAGCTATAGAAAAAGAAGGTTTTACAGGTATGGCATTTCAAGAAATTGAAGAAATGGATAACCGAATAAAAGTTATGTATTAATTATAAAGGTGTAAGTATATTACTTACACCTTTATTCTAAAGTAATTAGAATGCTAAAGTTTAAAAAGAGTAAACTAGAAAAAATAAAAACCTTTATTAGAAATCTAGAGGAAGATGGAGTAGCAATAGAAAAATCTGATAAAGAAAAAATAATCAAACTCATTAAACCGACTGTTGGAATTGATGCTACGCTTAGTGGAGACGATGATATACTTATTGGAAAGTCTAAAATTGGTGGCAAGCCAGATGTACCTCAAAATTTTAAGTGGCCAAGACTAAATAATGAGCCTTTGCTCTTTTGTGCCCAATATAACTTATCTGAACTAACTGAATTTGATAATGAAGGAATTTTACCCAATAAAGGGTTCTTCTATATTTTTTTAGGTCTTGATGGAGAATATGAAGAGTTTAATGGGTTAGATCAAAAGTACAAGTTTATCTATAGTACATCTGAAAATGTACAAAGAGCTGAGTTCCCCAATGATTTAGAGGAAGATCGACGATTTGTTCCATCTTTAATTGAATATTTTGAGTTTTTCACGATTCCACACTTAGAAAATTATAAGCTTAATGAAATGGATAAAAAGTATCATGATTTTAATTATTATGCTTACAATCCTATTTCTGAATACATTAGTGAAGTTTGTGATACTCACCCAGACAATTATCATCAATTACTTGGCGAAGATCGAGCTATGCAATTAAGTATACCCCACGAACTTGCCTTTAAAGAATTAGATTCCGAGGATTTTAATAATACTCAAGCTGAAAACGATGAGATAATAGAAATTGCCAAGTCGTATGAAACTTTACTACAACTATGCTGTGATGATTCAGACTTAAATACCTATGGAGGTGGTGGCTGTTATTATTTTATGATTGATAAGGAAGATTTAAAAAACCTGAATTTCAATAATGTAAAAATGACTTTTCAACTCTAGTAAAAATATTCTTAAAACATCTAAATTTAATTAAACTTTATTTAACAAATCCAACTTAAAAACATTTTAAGTTGGATTTGTTATTTTTAAAACTCTATTTCTTCCAACTCATTGTCTACAATGCTAGTAAAATTCAACTTTCCAGAATAGATATTATATTGTAACTCTTCTAAATTCCTACTTTGGTATCTGTGCTTATCAATGTAAACAAAGTGTTTTTTGTAGTCTGAAGATTTCTCCACATAATAAATACAATCTCCATCAAAGGCGCTCTTAGAACCGCCACGCATTTTCCCGTCTGCTGTTTGTTGAAATACTACTAAAAAGAGTTTCCCATCGTATTTTTTTCTTAAATGTGTATCAATCTCTAACTTACTATCCAGCTCCTTTAGCTTAGCAAAGCTATCTATTACAATAACCTCATGTTCTCTTATTATTTTATCAAGTTCTTGTATATCTTCAATACTATAAATATTGGTATTGGATATCGTTTTATCCCCTTTAAAATATAGGTCTGCTTTCTCCCAATACACATTACTATCTCGGTGTTCCTCCATAGTGATATGGGCCACTTTATAGCCCTGTGCTAAAGCATCAATAAAACGAAATGCAAAACGTGTTTTTCCACTTCCTTGTTTTCCTGCTATAGTTGCCACTAAACTTTCTTTTGGCTTTATCTCCAGATCTCCTAAGAATATTGCTAAATCCTTATCTGCAATATCGTACCGTTTTACAATCTTATGTTTACGTTGTTCCCTTAAATACTCAGCTGAATTTTTATTCGTTAAATTCCCTGGCACTTTTACGCCACTTTTTGGACTGGGCTTTGCTAGCTGTGGTATTTGTTTTACACTCTTTTTCTCTCTACTACGTGCCACTTCTTCCACCCCAACGGTAAAAGTTTGTTTACTTTCTTCCGCTATAGCACTATAAAACTTTGGCTCGTTCTGCTCATTTACTTGTAGTAAATAATCAACTGCCTTTTGTGCTTCTGTTGCGCTTCGCATTAATAGTTTATGATCTTCACCCATAAATTGCAAAGTCATTAACCAATTCTTTAAATAAGCGGCATGGCTCTTTTGTGTTTTCCATAGAATACCTGCTTGAGCCGATAAAAATACCGCACCAAATTCAGCAATAAGCTCTTCTGTTGCATACCCAACCGAGCCAAACTTATTTTGTAACGATCGGTTGATACGCTTTTTATGCCCTGTACTATGAATCATTTCATGAAACAGTGTACTGTAGTAACTCTCGCTTTTATTAAACGTCTTATAATCAGGCATACTCACAATATCTGTCTTGGGGGTATAATATGCGCCTTCAGCTCCGTGTACAATCTTTGCGCTGTTTTTAGGGAAGTTTTTAATAATTAAATCCGCTATTGGGTTTCGTTCATTTTCTTTACGCTCTTTTTGTGGTGGGAAGTACCCTAACCTCGCTTTCTCAACTGCTGTAAGATTATCTAACTTAAAATCAATGCCTTTTATATCTTCTCCATTATAAACAACATACTCCTTTAAAATGGGGATTATTTGGACTAAAAACTCAAAGTGTTTAGGGTTATAACCGTGTGTTTTTAAATGCTCCAACATTTCTTTTTTCTTGTAGGTTGTTAACTCTTTTTCTTTTTGTGCATGCTGAAACTTATACAAACTTGTGAAGTACACGATTTCATGTTCCTCAGCTTTAGGCTTTAGTTTTCCCTTCTTACTTTCTATTTGATCTAAGGTTAAGAAATATGGATTCTTAAATATGGCTAATGGATTCCCCCCTTTAAGGATAATTACATTAACACCTCTGTAAGCTTTTTTTGTAGCATAGCTAGTAGGTCGAATAAAAACACCATAATCCAAAGCATTAATATTCCAATCGGCTTGCCATTTTCCTTTTGATTCCTTAACAAATTTTATAATTGTATCAGTAATTTTCTGATAGATCTCCTTAGGTGACAATAACGGAGCATTTAACCCTTGTACATCAACAGTATTGCCCTCTATATAATCCAACCCTGCTAGAAATTCCTGTGGGAAATCGTCATTCTCTATTTTAGATTTTATACTACTTTTTTTTTTGAGCTTATCTTTACAATCTTACCTCCCTTTACATATTTATACCCTCTTTTTAATTTGCCATTGGCTAGTAATCCTTCTTTTTTTGATGGTTTTGGTATGGATGCTGTTTTTACAATTCTTCCCTTTTCAAATCGCCATCCCTTTCTTAGTTTTCCTGTAGCGGTTAATGCTTCTTTATATGCTCCCCTATGGTAAGGTGCATTTAAAGCCGTTGGGTATTGCTTTACTGAAATACTGAAGGTTTCATAATTCGGATTCGCTACAATGATTTTTGACAATCGGTATACCACTTCTGTATTATTCTGCTTCTTTGCTTTTGCTATAAGTTGTATTAATTCTTCTCTACTTATGTCCTTACCATGTAAGGCACTAAACTCTTGTGTTACATTCATTTTTCTTGCATTTTTTTATAGATTACATAGCCTGTTAGTAGTGCTAAGCTTACACCTACTGCAACTCCTACATTCTTTTTTTTTTAATCTCAACACCAAATTTCTTTGCCAATTCAAAAACACGCCTATTCCAACTCTTAGCAAAGTATTTGTAATCCTTTAAACGCTCATAATACGCTAAGCGCTCTTGTGCTATCTTTGTAAATAATTTATTCTGATCTACTGAATTTAGCGCTGTTAACGTTTTTATTCCAATTACGTAATCCACCTTTAAACGCTTGTTAAATTGGGTGTTTAAAACGCGTTGCACGATTCCTGCAATTACCCTTGGATTCGCATTAATAGCATGGTCGGCTATCATTTCTGCTACACCTTGACTTTTTAATTCGCTTGCCCTTACCTTATCCCAAAACTCATTCTTAAATAATATATGTGCTTCTACCTTAGTAATGGCTTTCATATCCGCTATACTGGGAGGTCTGCCAATAACACGCTCATAAAACCTAGCCGATACTCCGTGGTTTGTCCCCACAAGTTCTTTTTTGGAATTGTAATTCCCTTTATCATTTTTTAAATTTTGATAACCGCCTTCCGCCCTTTCCAAAGAGCTTTTAAATAATTCATAGCTTGCCATATCTTTTCTTTTTAAAATTCTAATGTGTGCGTATTCCCTAATCCTACAATATCCAGTTCGAAGGCTAATTCTCTCGCAAAATCATCTTGTAATCCTTGTTTGTTTATAAGCTGTTTTAATAAGAGTTCCCCACCTGTAAGTACTGGTATTTCAATATGGATTGGAGCAAAGGCATAGAATCCTCCACTAGGAATATCAATTTCACTGGTATTAAGCCTTGTAAAGGCTAACAGTTTACGAGTCTTTTTGTGGTATACCCGAAGCACTTTAGCTTTTAAAAACCCTGTGTTGATGTATAAAGGTGTACTTGTTGGATTGAGTGCCTGTAAACGTAAATCCATCCCAACATTTTTAAAAGAAACCTTAAAATTACTTAACCCAGTTACTTTAAATTCCAATGCTTTAATAAGCTGTGCTAACTCCTTTTTTTTTGCATACCCATAACTAAGTAAAGCCACTAATGTAATGCCCACACTAGCCCCTATAAATGTTGTCTTTTTCATTACTTGTCTTTAAATATCAGTACCGTACTTACTATTATAATCTTCTAATTTCTCTTGTTGTTCGGCGATGATCTGATGTAATTTTCTGTTCATCTGTTCTAGCTGCTTGATGTAGGCACTTAACGACTGAATGCGTGCTAAAAAATCACTCTTCACACTCTCTATCATTTCCGAATTGATCTCAAAGGCACGCTTGTAATTCTCTAACTTTTGTAATTCTGTTTTATACCGGTGTTCCAAAGCTTCTTGACTGGCTTTTTGAAGTTTAATTTTACGCATCTTAAACCCCACAATAAATGATACAACAGCACCAATAATTCCCATAACCTTATCCCAATGATTAAAAAGTTCATCTCCCATCTTTTTATGTGTTCTTTTTTGTTTTCTTATCCTCTGCAATGCCATACATTAGTAATAATGCAACAACACCTATACCAGCATACAAATACTTTTTGTTTGCTTTTTTCCCTGTAATAACAATCTCGTCTAATGCTTCGCTATGCTCCTGTAGCGCTACCGCTTTTGGTAACTCTGATGCTCTTACACTAATAGTCTTATAGCCTACAAAAGAAATCCGTATTTCATCATTCACCGAGGCATCTAGGCTAAAAAAACCCTTTGCATCAGGTGTTGTTCCTGTCCCTTTTGTAACATTGTAAATATTCACTAACCCTGCCTGAAAAGGGGCTTTTGTCTTGGAATCTATAACGCTTCCTTGTAATTCTATTAAGGGTGCTAATTTCATAGTACATCCGCAATTTTTTGTTATTCTCTGTGTATCAAATTCATTTGCTATCTGCTTTACTTTTGGACACGCTAGTCCGTAAATTGGTAAGTCAGTTTCCATATGCTTTTTCTTTTTTTGTTTAAAAAATCCAGCCCGCACTCTCCACACGTGCCTTTACAATCTCATATACTTTTCCATCGGAAGGCTTAATCTCACTTTTTAACCAGTACACCAAATTCCTTGGCTCGTAGGTATCTAAATATCTTAGGATACTAACAGGAGGGGAGTTCCACCCATTGTACTTCTTCAAAGCAAAAGCTGTGTAGACTAGTTTAAAATCCTCTGCATTTTGAAGTTGCAAAAACACCTTTTCTACCGTCTTCTCATCAGTTCCATATAACGGCTCTCTGTGGTTAAATGCGTCTAGTAATTGTTGCGCAAATTGCCTAGCCTGAACTATAGTAATTGTTGCTCTGGTTGCATTTATGGGTAGATCGGCAGTTATATGTTCTGACTCCTCTTGTAGAGCTTCTGAAATACCTTGACGGGTTTTCTTTATCAAATACAACCCTAAAAAAACACCACTTACAACCAGTATAGGTGTTTTATAAGTGGTTATAAAACTACCTACTTCTTTAGCTTTTTCATTTGCCTTTTTTACCGTCTTTATTTGGGCTATTTTCGCTACTCTTTTAGTACTTCTTTTTTTCTTTTCCATAGCCCTCTTTTTAATTCAAAAAGCCTTTCATTGCACCGTATTTTATAGGACATATAAAATAGCTTCTTGCCTTTTCTTGTTGTGATAATAGTGCCATACGTATCAGTACCTTTTCTGGTAAATCAGATAACATCGCTAACGCTTCTTCTTTATTCTGTATCCTCATATTCTTGTTCTTTTTGTTCGATATAATCAGCCGTAAACTTGATAAGATCAGCTTTCCAATTGTCTAATAGATAATTGAAAAATAAGAGCTGTTCATCCGTGGGGTGACTACTAGATAGCTTTTGTATAAATGCATTGTACACCTGTGTTCCCTTTGGACTGGCTAAACCAATTCCCATACCTTGATTTGTTTGCCCTACTCTAGCTTCCAATACTTTGGGAAGTATACCGCCCAAGGTTTCCATGGTCTTCTCAAAGGCTGGCGTTTCTAAAAAACTCTTTTTCTGTAAAAGCTCTCGTTCTAATTTTAGTGCTGCCCGTTCCTTTGCTGTGTCTAGTTTTAAGGTCAGCGAGTTGTTTTTCTCCTCTAAACTGCGATTGCGCGAACGTAGGTCTTTTACTTGCTCTTTTAGTTCCACTACTTCGGCTTTATAATCTGCCGAGCGTTCTGCTTCTACCATCTTTGCCACTAATTCTGGCGCTCCTAAAAAGTTTTGCCCTTGTATTGAGACGGGAAATTGGTTTGTGGTCTCCATATACTTATGATCTGTATTCATGTCATCTGCTGTTATATCTGCTGTTATACGTTCTACTAAATGATAGGTAGTTCGCTTTGCGCTACCGTACACTTTTTGTAAAGAGAATACTACCGCTTTATCAAATCCTTTTTCAGGTAAGGCTTGTAAAAATTTAGTAATCGAAACATACTTCTCCACGATATCTGATAAGCTAAAGGCATAACGCCTTTTTGAACCTGACTTCACTAGTTTTAGTCCTTGGCTTTCAATCTTAACAATATGGTCTTTTGAACCCGTTAAATGTGTGGTTAATATGTCTATTAGTTTACTGTTCACAATACAAATACCTTACGATAGCTTTTTTTTTATTGGGTTTGTTTTCTTCTCTTAATGCCTTATACTCTGAAAATCTAAAATTAATAATCCCCTTTACAATAGGATAATTGGATACAACTACAAAAGGTGTTCCCCCCGGAGTGATCCGCATTCCTGTGCCGTCTTTTACAAGTAGTGGAATACTAGTATCTAATACCAGCACCTCTAATTTTAAAATCCCTTTACACTTTTCCTTCTTTGAAAAATCAATCTGAAAATCATCTGTGTATACCTCTGTTGCATAGCCTACTTTCATCTCAACATGCACAATTATCAGTTTCTATAATAAAAACGAACTCTCCTAAAATCGGAACTCCTCCCATGGTTTCCCATGAAATGGTTACACGTTCATTACTACTTTCAAAATCTAACTCCTTAAATCCTTTGCTATACCCTCCATTTTTATGCTCGTAATCCTGAATATCCGTTGGCTCTGTAAGTGAATGCCCTCTGCTATCCTTGAGTGTTATATTAGTATGTGATAATAGTGTACTAGGTGTAAAACGACCACCTCCAATTTGTGTAGTATCTATTTGTTTTTTTGAAACATACGAGATAAAATACACCCCTTTTACCTTTCCTTCAGGTAAGGTATCATTTACGCTGCTTTCCAAATAACTACTAAAATCCTTTACAACTTTACCGTTAAATTCCAACAGTTCTTTATTAACTTTTATGCGTTTAAATATCTTTTTCATTCGCTTTATTTTTTTGTAAAGCTCTACGCTTATCCTAGCGCAAAGCTTTACGTATTAAAATAGGGTTAACGCTTTTGATAGGTTACAAATCCCGATAGTCTTGAAGAAACAAAAAGTGCTTTACCTGTGTCTAAAGCTAATTTTGCGCCTTCTGCGTATTGTATATCAATCTCAGTGATCGTGTCATCCTCTAAAAGCGCAAACGATCCTAACTTAAAATAAACACTCCCCTCTTCGCTTGCCTCTACGATATCACTAATCGGTAAATCAATTAAAATCTCATTTTTTTGCTTTACAATAAGATGGGCTTGCATTACTACGTTAGGGATACTGGTAGCACTATATTTTACATCCTGAGCAGGTGTTTTCTCATCTGCAATAGCACATTTAATAGCAATACCACTAGCCACAAAAACACGTCCTTTGACAAGACTATTACCATCAAAATTAGTCACTCCTCGTTTGGCTACTGAAGATCCTGTCAGTAAAGCCACAGACCCGCCTACATCTACTTTCTTATTGGCATATAAAAAGCTTGGCATAGGCTTCATTGCCGCAATGTTCCACTTCTCATTCTCTTTGCGCATCGAGTTTTTATACTTCAAATACTCAGTGGTTCTTAAATACGCTTCTTCGTTTCTTAAAAAATTCATCTTCTTTTTCTATGTTTAATTATCTATTATTCTTTTCTTTTTTTAACCTGCGAATTCCTGTAGCGGTTCGTAGGCTACATCTTCTGAGATAAAATCGTAGTTCGTACTCCCATAACTCGATAAAAAATTAGTGCTATCTAAATCCATATATGAATCCATTGGACTTGCCAAGGCTGGAGCTAGAAACTTATTATCTTTCATACGATCACCAACCCATGCTTTTATTAGCTCCCCTGTTTGAGTAACTGCCATTGAAATAGCTACATCTTGACCTATCTTACGAACAGTGCTTTTTCTATCTAACATCGATGCTCCTGCAATACCGCCAAGTACTAATAACCCGCTTCTTACCGTGGTGTTTTCTATGGGAATCATATCCGCTGCGATTTTTGAACCCATAGCACCAACAGTCATGCTTGCCACACTTACAAGCGTGCTTAAAAATTCTTCTTTTTTCATAATTGCTTATTTTTTATTGATTAAGTAAATTAATGTGCCAAGTGTAAGTACCCCAACCGTACCGATACCCAAATACAACAGGGTATTATCTTTCTTTAGGGCTTGCTGGTTATTTGTCTTGAATTGCAATTCCATCACACGCATTAAATTATCTACTGAGGTTTTTTGTGCCTGTGCTTGCTGTTCTAACTTGGCTAGTAATTGAGGAGCTATATTTTGTTGTCCTCCTCCTGCATTTTGAACATATACGGGTTTACCGCTTTTTGCCTGTTCTATTTGCGTCCATGTTCCCCCTATGGTATTTAGAATACCCATAAGATTTGCCCCATCCCAAAAACCACCATCACCACTTAAACCCGTTTGATAAGGGGATAGCTCCATTTGTTGAAGCTCTGCTTCCTGCCCCTGGGCAAGGAGCATATGTGTTTGTATTAAATCCATAGCTTTTTTTAAATTATACTTCTACTTTTTTTCTTGTTTTATTAGGGCTACTTTTTTGCGCATACACAATCGCTGAAACAAGTGCAATTCCACCAAGTATAGGAAGTGCATTTTCTTTAAGTTTACCTACAATAGATTGTGTTTTTGCGTTGTTCACAAGGGTAGGGTTTGCATTTTCCGACACTACAACTTTATGATCGCGTTCTGCCTTGTACTTTGCGATTTTTTCACGCAATACTAAAAGCTCTTTTTTAATCCCTTCTAGCTTTTTACGATTCTGTGTAATAACCTCATTAGCCTTTTTAATTCCTTGGCGCTGACCATTTTCCAAAGTTTGAAATGCGCCTTTGATTTCGCCCAAAGATTTTTCCGCACTTCGCAAGCTTTCTTCGGCTTTTTTGCGCTTTGAAACCGCACCATTACACCAAGCACCCAAACCTAAAGCATCTGCGATACCCTTTTCCTGGTTAAGTTTAATTTGTTCGGCTTTGATCTCCTGTTCCAAACGACGTACCTCCTTTTTTAAAGACTCCCACTGTGCTGCCTGTTTACCGTTTTTAAGTAGTTCCATTTTCTTTTCCCACTCCGTCTTTTGCGCCCAAACACCCTTAGCCTGATTATTGAGCCTATCCGCTATTCCATTGGAAGGACAAAAACCATCAAACCAACCGTTAAGACCCAAGGAGTAACTGTTCATTGTATCAAATTCTTCATTCATAACTTTACTTTTTTTTAAAATACATATACAACAAAGCCGTTAAGAGTCCACCAATTCCCAATTGCTGCTTTAACCGCTTACGCTTTTTTGCGCTTTTATCCTGAGCTACTGTTTTTGAAAATCGCTTCTGATAATCACGTAAGGCAAGTTCATTAGCCGTGATAACACTTTGCGCTTCTTCTTTTAAAAAATCACTATATGCAGTATCGTATTTAAGCCAAATACGATAGAGTTCACGCTGTAAAGGCTGTTCAAAATAATATAGCATTTCTCCGCCCAAATCCGTTTTTGCCCTCAGATCAACAACCTTTTTAAGTAGTGGGGTAATTTCTTTTTCATAGCTATTTTCCCGTCCGTCACTATAGCGCTTTTTCAAATGATTTAAATTTTGTAGTAACCACTTATTTTGGTTGGCTTCAAATGGAAAAATAGGATCAAGTCCGTAAGCGGATTCTTCTTTTCGAAGGATAATAAAACGGTAATCGGCTTGAATTGGATTAGTTCCATTAGCAACTACAAAGTATAATGTTCGACTACCTACACTCGCCGTTTTACTAAATTCTTCTACTTTAAAATGCGAATTAGTACGCTGAAACTCTTTGTAGAAGTTATCAATAAACACTTTTAGCTTTTCTGCAAAATCCAAAGCATACCCTAAAGTTTGCCCATCACAATGCTCAAATGAACTAAACGCTGTTTCATTACGTAAATGCGCAATTCCTAAATCCACTTCTTTAAAAATGGCGTTGAATAAGTGCTGAATCCTTGCACGATTTCTAAATACTATTGCCGTTCCTAAATCATTAAGCTGTACTTGTAACTTATCTCGCAAATCACGACGGATTTTAAGCCCAACTACAGACGCATCATATACAGCTCCACTGCATGAGTTCATTTCTGTTATGAATTCATCAACTGCATAGCTAACTAGTTTACTAACTCCCTGAGCTACTGATGCCCCTATAGCACCCGACAACCCTTGCCCCTTAACAGGCATGAACATATCATCCGAATCACTAAAACTAGGCTCAACTGTACTTTTTAATGTACCGTCAATAACATAATACCCCTTTTCTAAATCATGTGTTTTTTGATCTTTAGGTACAACAACATAAACATGTGAATAGCCCTTTTCTTTTTCATATTTAACACGTCTTAGATAGTGTGATACCCCACAAGAAAGTAATGTGGCGGAGGCAAAAATACTAAAGCTCTTACAGTCTAAACCCTCGGAGCGAGTAGCCCAAGCACAAGCAGGACTTCTAAGTAACTGATCGTATCCATCTATCTTATACTGTAAGTGATGGTATAAAAAGCTATGAAGTGCCTTGCATAATTTAGGTAAGGGTAGACGTGTGAATTTATCATTTGCAAGAGCTGTAGTATGATGTTGGTATTTTTTAGTCCATAACGCCATACTATCAATTGCAACCTTAGTATCTCCAGTAGCAATTTTAGTACTACTGCAATCACTAAAAGGTATCAAACTATCGTAGCTTGCACCTTTTTTTAGCGGTCTATATAATATGGTATTTATGGTTTCATTTTTCACCTTTCTACTGTTTTATATTACAATAGTAAGGGTAGAAAATAGATGTCTTTTAGGTTTAATAAGCTTTAAAAAAGCTTGATGAAGATTCGCTAGTTTTTATTAGAATTGGATAGTTTTTGAACAAAATTTTTAGTAATTAGTGTTTTAAGTATAGAAACACACTTAAATAAACTAATAACCTTAGTGAAGCAAGTATATTTCTTTTAAAGTCACTCACCAAATCTAAGAATAAATAGCTTTTTAATTACTATTTTAAATTATTCACTGTAAAATGTGAACAAATAAATAAATGAACGGAATAAAAGAAGCCAAACTTTTTTTACATTGTCATACTGAAATCGATATAAAATGACAGAAGAAAGGATTGATATAGAAAATATTGATAGCCAGTTGTTTAAGACTGAAATAATTGAACCAAACGATTCAAAACAAGCTTCTTTCACTCACTACTTGCATAATCATAAAAACGGTGTTTCGCACTTTTACAAGAAGGATGCTCTATCTTTCGTTGAACGTATTTTAAAAAAAGAATATCCTAATGAACAAATTACACTAGAACTTACCGAAAAAGCTTTA
>JAHDDQ010000091.1 GCA_020629275.1 Tenacibaculum sp.
AAGCTTAGTAGCGGGAACTGGACTCGAACCAGTGACCTTCGGGTTATGAGCCCGACGAGCTGCCTACTGCTCAGTCTCGCTAAAAAATAAAACCCTGATATTCAGGTGGTTATTATTTTTTTACTTTTTAAAAACGTATAAACCGTATGCGGTTTAGTATGCGTTATTTATATTACTAAATTACAAATTATATTGAATAAAACAAGATGAACTAATTTAGTTGTGAATGACTTAATGCTATCTACGAATAAAAAAGAGAAACAAAAAAGACCTTTTACCTTTATCATCTCTTTCTATTTGTAAGCAGCGGAGGCGGTTCTCCGTTGAATGGATTCCACCTAGCAATAGTTTTTGCTTCCATTCCTTTGGCACGCATTACAACTCTGTCCCCATAACGTTCTCTTAATTTATCTATAGCGGTATATAGATAAAGAATTTTTTCATCATCATCAAAAATATTAATTTGATGCCCTCCTTCTACCAGATGAGAAAATTTAACTCCAATTAGTCTTACAAGCATTCTCCTTTTATATAACTCTTTATAAAGTTCTTTAACTACAGAGATTATATCATGATCTGCTGTGCTGTATGGAATACATTTTTGTTTAGTGTAAGTTTGAAAATCTGAATAACGTATTTTAAAAGTAATGCATGAAGTGAGTTTATTACCACGTCTTAACTGAAAAGCTAGATTTTCCGAGATAGCCACAATAATACTTTCTAATTTTCCAATATCTGTTGTGTCTTTATCAAAAGTGCATTCAGTTGAAATAGATTTTCGCCAACTATATTGAATCACGGGGCTATTATCAATTCCATTTGCTTTTTTCCAAATACTTTGGACTGAAGATGTACCACCAGAAATAATTCCTATTATAAAGGTTTATTAAAACTACTCCACAGATTAGGATATCTTGAAAATAAGAATAAACCTATATAGATGTAAAAATTATTAGCAAAGCTGTACAGGATTTTGAGATTTTCAAGTCTTAAAATTTAAAAAAACGGTTCTCCTCAATTTTAAGCATTTTGAGGTCAATAAATCTAAAAGAAAGAAATGGAAAAAATGAGTCTTAAAATCAATTGAAATATATGTAATCCCTTTACAGATAAGCATTATAACCAAAAAATCCTTTGCTTTTACAAAGGATTTTTACTTGTATCGAAGACGGGAATTGAACCCGTAACTTTTAGGTTATTAATTCATTCGGGGGTTTCACAATTATTTTTAAATTCAAGTATTAGTTATTTTTTTATAGTAGCAAATCAATAGATTGCAGATTAACAAAAAAACTAATCATTTTTATTAAATATGTTAAGTGTTTTTCTTTAAAATTTATTGTTATATCCGAATTATAAAATTCAAGTGATAATTAAGATAAGATTGAATTAAGAGATAGACTTTATAAAAGTTTGAAATTCTTATTCTAGTACTTATTATTTCTTCTGAAGGAGTTTTTTTAAGTTTACTAAATAATTTTTTATAATATACATAAGCTAGATAAACACCGAATTTAGAGTTGTTAGGTAATTCTAAAATGTGTTTGTATCCATCCCTAAAATCTTTTTCAATTTCTCTTAATATTTTCTGTTTTGAAGTTTCATCAAATTTATCAAGTTTTATATGAGGGAAATAACTTCGATCTAAGTTTACTAAATCTTCTTTAAGATCACGTAAAAAATTTACTTTTTGAAAAGCAGAACCCAAACTCATGGCACCGGTTCTTAATTTTTCATAATTTTCTTTATTGCCGTTAACAAAGATTTTAAGACACATTAATCCGATCACATCTGCTGATCCATAAATATATTCATTTATCTCATTTTTATCGAGATAGGTACTCTTATGTAAATCCCATCTCATACTTTTTAAAAATGCTTGAATTAAATCTAAGGGGATATCATGATGATTAACAGTTTTTTGAAAAGCATTTAGGATTGGGTTTAAACTTATTTTATCCTCTATAGCCTGATACATATCCCTCTCGAAATTGTTCAATAATTTTTCTTTGTCATAGTTATGGAAACTATCAACAATTTCGTCAGCGAATCTAACAAAGCCGTAAATATTGTAGATCTCTTTTCTTATCTTGCTGGGTAACATTTTAGTAGCTATAGAAAATGAAGTGCTATATGTCTTAGTTACCAATTCGGATGTTTTATGTGAGACAGTATCAAATAGCCTTTTTTTCATAATCTTTTTTTAATTTTAGTTCACGCATAAATAGAAAAAATGGAAAAGAAAAAGCCAAAGCTACCCCAAAAGTCAAAGGAATATAAATCCACCAGTTTTTCATTGAATTACATTTTGATTCGTTGAAAGAAAAAATCAGAAAGGCTATTGCACAAATAAAAACGTCATTGGATATGGATGTTGAAGCAGTATTTATATAAATATTATCAATAAACTTTATTAAATCAAAGCCATTATTTTCAATAACAAACTGTATGTTAAAATACATAGTCAATATAACTCCAAGAATAGATAATAGCCCATAGAACCACAGGCGATATTTTGAATATTTCATAATATATTATTTAAATTTTTTTTTCTACAAAATGACAATGAGTACTAAACGGAATATTTATTGGAAGTTTAAGTTTACAATGTAACTCAAAGTTTATCCCTGAATAAATGTGTAATTCGCTTATATTAGTACTTCCACCTGTAAAAACAGGACACATAATCAAAGAAGAGTTATCTTCAGTTTTTACTAATACTGGACCACCTCCAACAAAACGAAGTGATTCTATGCCAGAAGTATCTTTAATGTTATTAGCATTAACTTTCAGTAATCCTGAGTCACTCCAAGAGGGATTAGTAACAGCAAACACATAAGAATTGGATTGACCTACTAATTCTTCATCTATGAATGGATAAATTATCTTTTCTTCAGATAAAACTTTTTTAGTAACTACATCTTTTTCGTTTAGTTTATAGCGAACTAAATCACCGCCAGGTGCTGAGTAATCTAAAGGAGCATCATTCCTAGCCGCTTCTAATTCGGCTAAAGGTAATATTCCATTTTTGTAGACTTCACAGTCTACAATGATATTACCATTATCATCCTCATACGCATTAACTATATGTTGTGGATGTTCTGCCTTTGTTTTTATGATTTTAGTACTACTCCCATCAAGAGCTATAACATAGAAGCGTAAGGGTTCATTTGGACGCCATTTTGGAGCCTCAGTGTAAGGGTAAAACCCTGCAAAAGCTCCTAATGCTCTTTTAAGACCTGTTCTGTATGGAGAAATAGGGATAACAGCATAGTTGTTAGTAATAGCAAAAGTATGTGTTAAATAAACATCATTTAAATTTATACGCTTTACTAATTTAGGCTTTCCTTTCTTTGGAATTTCGACCAATTCAACATAAGGTTTTAAGTTTTTACCAAAAAGATAGCCTGCCAAAATAAACATACTATCTGTTTTAGAATGATGAACAGGCTCTGTAATCCAACTATGCCATTTTTTGGGTAAACTTTTTAGAAAAGGACTATCTTCTATAACTTCTAAGGTATTAGGATCTACTTCTACGGGTACACCAAATCCTCCACTTGCAAGTAAATTACCATTGGGAGCATCTACTATCCATGCGTTAGCAGGATTTCTTGGCATTTTTCCAAAGTTGTTAAACCACCCGCCTTCAATATTAGTAAAATAACCTCTATGCTTTCTTTTTCCTAAAAGTTCTTCTTCTTTAATTTCTTTAGTCGTTATAAAACGATTTTTAAAAGAGACCTTTCCATTTTCTATTCTCCACTGCGATATCATGCCGTTTGCATCTAGCCAATGGACATCTTTACCAGCTATTTTACCTCCTTTCGGTCCTACTTGAATGAAGTCTCCATTCAAATTTTTAGGTAAAGTTCCTTCAATTTCAGGTTTTAATGTGTACTCTTCATTAATTGCCTCAAAACCTGTAAGGTAACTTTTAGAGTCAAATTGTTCTGTTGTTTTCATTTTAAATTTATTTAATTAATAATAGGTTAGTTTTAATATTTTATGGTAGTTACTATCATAAATAATAGTAAATAATATAACATTCAGTTTTTTAGAATATTATACAAAAATAACAGTTTTTAGCAAGGTAACACCCTCATATATAGACCTTAAGAATATTAGGAAATAAATATTTTACATAAGTTTTTAGTAGGAAAAATCATCCAATTGTTAGTAAATATGAGGTTTGTAATAATATTCTGTTGGATAGTTATTCTTTCTTTTTATAGATTTTATTTTTTATGACTCTGTATAAAATATTTCAAAAAAGGGGAAAAACACCCTATTTATGATTGATAATAAATGAGTGGTCAAAGACTCCTACTATGTAATGTAAATCTCTTTAGTTGATTCAATTATTATCCTTTAAATTTTCTTACAACCTGAGTTCGATTAATATTTAGGCAATTTCATAGTATGAAAAGTAGATTTTAGGTAAATTGAAGTCTGAGTTTCCAGATACAGTTTCTTATGATAGATTTGTAGAGTTAATACAGCAGTCAACAATACTATAAGTTTTTAGTAAATTCCAGAAAAATACACTGATATTGAACATAATAGGACAAATATACATTCATTTAAAGCTAATTTTTATACTACTTTTATATTGGTAGAAATATTCTTTAATTTAATAGTCATAAACTAATCAATTTGAAAAATCATTACTTTATTTAAGAATAAACTATTTCATAATATCAGTTGATATCTCCGATGTTTATTTTTATAAATATCAAGAAGTTTATGAATCTATTTTTTAAGGAAATAATCTATGAAATAGAGACTAAACATAAATCTATTGAACTCCAATCAAAAGAATCTACATTGGTTAGTGTAAGGAACATGATTATGTTTATCTCGGAAAAGTTAGAATCTATTAAGAAACATGTGCTTTCTAATAATTTTAATTCACTTAATGAGGAAATACTTTTTTTTAAAGAGATAAAACCTACGATCCATGGTTTTTTAGTTTTCTATAAACATATCCATAATGTAGAGTCAACTTGTCCAATAGGTAACAGCAAAAAAATAACCATTCACTACAACACTTATTTAAAAAGATTATCAAAATCAAATAAAAAATATTACGGTCAAGACTCTTTTTATGAATACGTAAAATCAGGAAGAACAGACAAAGATGAGTTATACTTTTCTAGACATCAAAGTAATGATATTATTTATAAAGGAAATGAAACGTTAACTTTCATAGATCTTCATTTTACTACCTTTTATGATTCAATACTCTCACTAATTATCGCAGAAGAGAAACTCAATTCCTACCTAGAAAATAAGATAAATCCATTTTACAAAAATCACTCTCTAAAAGAAAAATTAAATTGGTCTAATTCCAAAAGTTCTATGATAGAACTCATTTACGCTTTGCATGTTTCAAAATCTATACCTCAATCAAACATTCGTAAAATAGCAAGTGTTTTTGAACAAGTATTTGATATCAAACTAGGAGACATACACCACACCTATCATCGAATGAAATATCGCACGGAAAGTCGTACATTATTCCTAGATCAATTAAAACAAGCTTTAGAGTCTCACTTGGGGCAAAATGACCAGTAGCTATAATACCACACTCTACGTTAACAGATGCTTGACAAATTTTAAATGCAATCTATCTCAACCTTATTTAGTTTTCTGTAAACACAAACAGTTAATTCTAAGAATTAAAAATAATCGTTGCCAATTGGTACACACTTGGAAATAGAAATTAAAGAACTGTCTCACTTTTGTTCCATCATTATTAATCTACTCACACATGGAACTCGATAGAAGAGAATTTTTTACTTGGATGGATCGTATTCAAGATCGTTTTGATTTATTAGACGAAAAAATAGCTCGTTTACAACGTCAAAAAAACGTAATAGAAGGAGAACAGTTGTTAGATAATCAAGATGTATTAACCATTTTAAAGGTTAGCTCCAGAACTCTACAACGCTATCGCTCATCAGGTAAACTCCCTTACTATGCCATTAGCGGTAAAACCTATTACCGACTCTCAGATATAAATCATTTTATAAAAGCATTATTTAAAAACCCAGTAACGCCAAAATAAGTTGTCGCACGTCAAAAAGTGACAATTAATAATACCAATATTCCCGAATCTTCCCACTTTATAATTTCGGATAATTATTAATCATAAACCATAATAAAATGAGTGAAGTAAATCAAGAATTACCCGAACAATTCTCGGATATTCTATTGGTATTAGATCAAGAAACAAAGGAGATAAGGGCCGTTAAAGGATTAGATAAAGATGGGAATTTAGAAACAACCGATCCTAAAAAAGCAAATCAAAATGACTTTCTAAAAGTGGATAAAAATGGAGATGTACTCTCTAATTTTTTCTCTAATTATTTCCGTCAAGCAAAAGATCCTTCACGCTTTAAATTTTTTAAAGTGCCACGAAAGCAAATAGAAAAAATAACTAAGCTTTTTAAAGAACAACTGAAGAATCCAACAAAAGCGATGGGCAAAATGATGGATAGTCATGAAATAGATGCCTCAAAATTTAATCAAAAAAAAGAAACACAAATGGAAACACAAACAAAAGATTTAGAAGTAGATTATCAAGAAGTAACTCCTAAAACAGCAGACAAGAAAATAGTGCCTCCAACAACAGAAAACATAAACCAAGAAAGTGAATATCGTTATCAAGAAAAAGATATTGATTGGGAGACTCTGGGTAATTTGGGTATTACCAAAGAAAAATTAGAAAATCGAAAATTACTAGATGGTTTGTTAAAAGGCTACAAAACTAATGAACTAGTACCTGTAAGCTTTAATGTAGGTACAGCTTTTAGCCGATTAGATGCGCGTTTATCCTTGCAGAAGAATAAAGAAGGAAAAGTAACTATGGCAATTCACGGTATTCGACGAAAACCAATGCTAAACTATCCTTTTTTCGGACATGAGTTTAGTGATATCGATAAGAAAAATTTAAAGGAAACAGGCAACATGGGACGTGTAGTAGATTTACATAACACAAAAACTGGTGAAATGATTCCTTCTATTATTAGTGTAGACAGGTTGACTAATGAATTGGTTGCTTTAAAATCTGAACACATTAAAATTCCTAATGAAATTAAAGGGATTGCTCTAAGTGATGAACAAAAGCAAATCTTACAAGAAGGTAAATCATTAGTTTTAAAAGGTATGATATCTTCTAAAGGAAAGGAGTTTGATGCTACCGTGCAATTCAACGCAGACAAACGTTATGTGGAATTTATTTTTGATAAGCCAGCTCTTAATCAACAGCAAAAAAAGAATGACACACCGTTAAATGAAATTCCAAAAATAATTAGAGGTAAAGAATTAACAGAGGATCAGCGTACTCTTTTGAAGGATGGAAAAACAATTTACATAGACGGTTTTATAAGTAAAAACGGTGACGCATATAAAGGTTATCTAAAACTAAATGATAAAGGTAGTAAGATTGATTTTTCTTTTAAGAATCCTAATAATAAAAAAGATAAAGTAGGTCAAGAAACCAGTAAAATAGAAGAGCAAAAAGTGGAAGAAAAAGCCACTAAACCAAAAGGTAAAAAGCTATAAAATGATAGCTATTATCACAGAGAAGCCCAGTGTAGCTCAAGATCTAGCAGCACATTTGGGCATTACTCAACGTAAAAATGGATATTGGTTGGGTAAAGGATATGCTATTACATGGGCATTTGGACATTTAGTAGAATTAGCAATGCCGGAGGGATATGGCATTAAAGGTTTTCAAAAAGATAGCTTACCTATTATTCCTAAAGAGTTTATATTAATTCCTCGTCAAACCAAAATTAAGAATGCGTATAAAAATGATAAACGAGCTGTAGAACAATTAGAAATTATTAAAGAAATTTTTGATCGTTGTGATAGGATTATAGTTGCAACCGATGCAGGGCGTGAAGGAGAATTAATTTTCAGGTATATCTATAATTATTTAAAATGTAAAAAACCTTTTCAACGATTATGGATAAGCTCTTTAACAGAAAAGGCTATTACCAAAGGATTTCAAAATTTACAAAAAGGGACTAATTATGATAGTTTATATGAAGCTGCAAAAGCTCGGAGTCAAGCAGATTGGCTCATAGGAATCAATGCAACTCAAGCCTTAAGTATTAAAATAGATAATGGAATATACTCCCTAGGAAGAGTACAAACTCCAACACTTGCCATGGTTTGTAAACGTTATTTAAAACACACAAAGTTTAGATCAGATTTGTACTGGAAAATTAAACTGCAACATAATGTTAATGACATACTATTCCATACCTATTCAGAAGCTACCTTCTCCACTAAAAAAGAAGCTGAATTAGAAATCGAAACTCTTAATGTTTTAAAATCTATAATTATTATTGAATGTGAGCAAAAAGAGAAAAGAGAACAACCTCCATTACTTTATGACATAACAGGTTTACAAAAAGAAGCAAACAGAATGTATAATTATCAGCTTCACGAACATTAAACATTGCTCAATCCTTATATGAAAAAAAGCTTACCAGTTATCCAAGGACAGGCAGTAGATACATTCCACAAGATATGTGGAAACAAATACCAGAGCTAATATTTAGCTTAGAAAAAAATGAACTTTTAAAAGAACATGCTAAAAAACTAAGAATTCAAAAGTTACAAAAACGAATTATCAACGATGAAAAAATAACCGATCATCATGCGCTATTGATTACTGAAAATATTCTTAAGGATTTAACTAAAGAAGAGCGTATGATTTATCAATTAATAGCATCTAGATTATTAGAATCCGTATCAGCTCCATGCATAAAAGAGATAACAAATTTAAAATGTAAAGCGAAAGAGCAACTATTTACAACTAACAATACCGTTATCGTATCTGAGGGATGGAGAGGAATTAGAGGTTATTTTGAGCAGAGAGATAATTGGCAATTACCAGATGTTAAGGAAGGAACAGCTATAAAAATTAAAAATATTATTCTGCTAGAAAAACAAACTCAACCTAAACCATTATTAACGGAAACCTCATTGTTATCAGCTATGGAAAACGCAGGAAAAACAATTGAAAATGAGGACGAACGATTAGCTATAAAAGGTGTAGGATTAGGAACTCCAGCAACAAGAGCTAATATCATTGATATTTTATTTAAGCGCAATTATATACAAAGAAAAAACAAATCGCTTATACCTACTGAAAAGGGCTTGCAGGTATATGAAATTGTAAAAAATAAGCGTATTGCCAATGTAACAATGACAGGAGTTTGGGAAAAATCATTAGCTGATATTGAAAAAGGAGAAATGAGTGTGATAGGTTTTCAAAACTCAATTAAGAGTCACACCAAACAAATCACTACAGAAATTTTAAATACAGAGATTACAACAATTCAAAAAGAGCTATTACCATGCCCTAAGTGTAATAAAACCTCTGTTAAATTATTTCCTAAAGTAACGAAGTGTACTGTTGACGGTTGTGAATGGTTATTGTTTAGAAATATTTGCGGAAAAATTATCTCAGAAAAAACCGTGCAATTATTATTAAATAAAGGAAAAACCTTATTACTAAAGGGTTTGAAAAGCAAAGCAAAAAGAACATTTGATGCTTATTTAGTATTAGGAGCAAATGCAAAAACATCATTTGAATTTCCCGATAGGAAACAAAAATAAAATACTTAAAATATCGTTTGATTAAATACTGAGGCTTAGTGAATTGAGCTTCAGTATTTTAATTTATCTTCCTTAATAAACCTATTATGAATGATACCATCCAAAAACAAGACCTTTCTTATTTTCAATTAAGATTGCAAGAACTTTTAGATCAAAGCTATCCTGAATTAGCAAAAGACTCTAATTTTATATCGGCACGCAGTGATTTTGCATTACAAACTTATACAAAAGCTATTTCCTCTAAACACACTCATTTAGAAGCCTCTCATCTGGCTAATGAAACATTATTTTCCAATTTGCCTTTTTCAAAAATGGATATGCTGTTTGACATTGTTTGTAATGAGTTTAACCGAGACATTAAAGATGAACAATTACGAGAATTTGCTGTGAAGATGTTTCCAATTAGTTTGCCAGTATTTAATAAGTATAACTTAGATAAAGATTTTGAAGAGAATAAAATGTATGATGCTTTATATACTGAATTAACAGGAACAATTCAACTTTGGATAGACAAACAACAAATGATTAAATAAATGATGATGTATTCTAATAATCCCACAGAAAACAGCCTTGAAAAAAGGAGAATTTACAACGAGTTCTTTGTGATGTTTCTTTTAGGGTTAATTGGATCTTTTTATATGCTATATAGCAATTCTATTATTAAAAACCCGATGCTAAAAGCTTCCGACATTTCCAAAGGGATTTTAATTTTTCAAGGTTTCTATTTTGGAGCAGCTTTGGTAGCAGGTTGGAAAGCTTTAAATCGTATTACTCCTAGTGTCTTTTTATTATTACCAATTATTGGGTGGGTCATTTATTTTGCTATCAAAATCTCACTTTCTTTTGTTCTTGGAATATTTATTCTTCCTATTCGATTATTTCTAATGGTAAGAAAACTCTACTTCTTAAAAAAGTAAAGTAATACCTCTACAAAGCATAATAAAGCCATTTTATATCTCCTAAAAAATTGAGCGTAGTGGGTTGGTAATTTCAAAAATTATCAATCTAAATACTATGGGATTTTCAAAAAAGGAGCATCTACAAAATAATATAGAGGCTATACAAATTGTTCTTACTCTTGAAAAGTTAAAAAGACAAGCTAATGAGGAAGAACTTAAAATACTAAAGAAATATGTTGGCTTTGGAGGTTTAAAATGTGTTTTACATCCTGCCAACTCATTTGACGATATAACGTATTGGTCTAATTCCGAATTAGATTTGTTTCCTTAGTAGGAGAACTTCATCGAGTTTTACAGGAAAACACTTCAAATCAAAAACTATATAAAAGCTATCTTGATAGTATAAAAAGTAGTGTTTTAACAGCATTTTATACACCAAACATATTGGTAGAAGAACTTGGTAAAGTTTTTCAAAGCAACGATATAACAATCAATCAATTTCTTGATCCATCAGCAGGTATGGGAGTTTTTACTTCTGTTTTAGGCAAGAAGAATCCTGTAGCATTTGAAAAAGATGTTCTCACGTCAAAAATACTGCAATACACGCAGCCAAATACAGAAGTATTTGGAAAAGGATTTGAAACTATTGACAATAAATATCATAACTATTTTGATCTGGTAAGTAGTAATATTCCTTTTGGAGACATTACTTTTAGAAAGAAATTAGGTGTGTTTGCGACGTAGTAAAATGTTGGCATTTTCAAGGAAGTAGATTCCTTATTTATTTCTAAAACTTGTATAGTCTTGACAAGTTCCATAGGGATATGTAGCAGTTCTTTTGAAGATTTTTGTGTTGGCGTGTACGGGAAGTTAAACGCTAAAAGCAAGGAGCTTCAAATTAGAAATGCCTATATCCCGCCTGTTTTTGGTTGCTCCGAAAAACAACAAAGGCTTCATTTATTATTAACCCCTTAAAATGTGTAAGTCCAATCTTGAATTTTTAAGAATTAGTGACAAAGACTAAAGAAGAATTTGTTGCTAATTCAGTAAAGAAAATTTAAGGTTGGATGTTCTAATTATATGATTTAAAATATATCAAATAATTTCAAAAAATATATAGATTGTATTTTGAATTCATGTAAATGTCTGTTTCGATTGTCTTCTATGGAAATTGTTTATCTAAAAATTGCACTATGAATAAAAACGACTTAGTCACAGACTTTATTGATTTTATAAAGCAATATGACATTACCGAAAAAGGTAGGATTACGTCTTCAACAATTAAAGAAATAGTGCCTTACAGTGAAAGACACTTTAATAGAATATTTAAAGAATATTCTAAATACACTCCATTAGAGATTGCAGAAAGGTTTAGACTTCTTTGTTGTATAGAAAGCATAAAAAAGGGGAATACATTAAAAGACACAGCATATGACTATGATTATACACCAGAAGCTCTATCAAATCTAATAAGAACAAAAATGAAGATAGATGTCAAAAAAATTAGGAAGGCAAATTTTGAGGTTGAAAAGCATCTTAAAATAAGTAATCTAATGATACAACTGGATGAATTTAAGTACCAATTAAGTCTGGACAATTTCATGATGCTTCAAGAAGGTTTAAATGGAGAGAAAATATTAAAGACAATCAAAATGTATGACAACACTTCAAAACCAGTAAAAGCATTTGATTTGAATTTAGATTCAAGAAAAATAATGGCCTTACTAAATAAATATGAAAGTTTAGAAATAGATAAAAGAATTTACGAGAATATTGAGCTGCAAGAGGTTATAGTTATGAAAACAATTTTGGAACACAATATTTCGACTAATGGTTTTAATGAATTTACAATGGGTACTGATGAAATATTATCAGTGTTTTTCTTATTGAATTTCTTTTTTAATATTAGTTCGCTTAAACTAAAAAAGGGTCGATATCGACTTATAGTTAACCAAGAATTACAAGAAGTATTAAGATTCGTCGAAGCATTTGAAAATGCAGTAGCCGAACCATTAGATATAATGTTGCATTCCGTTGTTAAAGGAGAAAAGGTGACGGTAGAATTTAATTGGCTATATATAGGAATGTTACTTGAAATCAATAATAACAATCATTAAATACAAAAACTCTAATTGTTAAATCATTATGACATTAGGGGACAACTAGAGTTATTTATAGTCAAGTGGATTTAATTTAAATATAAAGAGCAGGTCCTCACTTATTTTACAATCATATTGAAGATGTAAAATAATAGTGAGTTTAACCAGCGATAAAATATTAAATGCTTTATTGGAGGGCTTATCCGTAGATGATTTAGAAACTATTCTAAAACAAAAAAGGGATAAGGCTACTTCGGGAAATAAACCAAAACCAATAAGTAAAAAACAGCAGCTAAAAAATCACTACAGAGAACTTTTAATTAAAAGAGGTAATTTATTTTTCCAAAAAATTAAAGAATAATTCAATAACTTTTACTGGAAGAATATTTACAATAATTACTTCTTTTGACTAAAGTTAAGAGATTTAGTTGTAATACGGACTACCCAATAAGTTTGATGCTAATTTCAGATACCTTATTCATTTTTCATTTCTTTTCAAACAAAGTTGAATATCAGAGAGAATTACATATTGTGGAAATCAGAAATTGTCATTCTATTTTAGGACAACTTAATTATTTAAATATTGATGACTCTATTCACATTTTTTATTTTCCTATATTTGTAACAAGAAAATGAATAACTTTTTTTTAAAAATAGCGTCGATTGTAATGGCATTAGTAGTAGTTTTTTCTACAATGTCATTTACCATAAGTAGTCATTTCTGTGGTGATACTGTTGTGGATGTTAGTTATTTTAGTAAAGCTTCATCTTGTGGAATGGAAATGAAGCAAGACCTAAACAATAAAGATTGTTCTATTTCTAAAAAGAATTGCTGTAAAGACGTTACAAAAGTTATCGAGGGACAAGATGATTTAAAAAAATCTGCATTTGATAATTTATCTTTCGACCAACAAGTTTTCGTAGCAAGCTTTTGTTATAGCTATATTAACTTATTTAAAGGACTTCATAATAAGGTAATTCCTTTTAAAAATTATTCTCCTCCACTCGTCGTCAAGGATATTCAGGCTCTTGACGAAGTATATTTAATCTGATTTTAAAATATTAGACCACATTATCCTCTGAAAATTCAGAGGATATATTGCTGTACACGGTATTTACATACCAATGTCTAATTCTTTAAAATCATTTTTTATGCTCAATAAAAGCATCAAATTTTTAATAGAAAATAAACTTATTGCTA
>JAHDDQ010000092.1 GCA_020629275.1 Tenacibaculum sp.
TTATAAATATCATACTATTTTAAGTTATTTAAATAGTTTAAAAATATCATTCCCATTAGCAAATATTAGTAATGTTAACAACACTACAAAACCTACTCTTTGTGCGTACTCCAAGAACTTGTCTCCCGGTTTTTTTCCAGTAATCATTTCCCATAATGTAAACACCACATGACCTCCGTCTAAAGCTGGAATAGGTAATAAATTCATAAAACCTAGCATTATAGACAAGAAAGCTGTTATGCTCCAAAAAGTATATGCGCTCCACTCAGAAGGAAATATGCTTCCTATAGAGATAAATCCACCTAATCCTTTGTAAGCACCAGTACTCGGATTAAAAATCTTCTTTAATTGCTTAATGTAACCCGTTAATGTATTCCAAGACTTATTTAAACCTGCTGGAATAGCTTGACCGAAGGTATATGTTTTATCTGCTAACGTATAATAGCCTAATTTCTCTAGATCAGAAAAAGGTAAAGCCGTAAATACTACACCTAATTTCCCTTCATCAGTTACTTTAACAGTAATATCTTTCTTCTCTCCTGCTCTATTTACAGTTAATGTTGCTTCTTGACCTTTATATATAGCTAATTTTTCTTTAGCCTCATCATAATACTTAATCGGTGAATTGTTTATAGCTACAACTATATCTTTTTTTAATAGCCCTGAATTTAAATTTGGTGAATCTTTTGAAACAGCACCGATTGTAAATGGAAATCTAGGCATAATAAACCCTCTTGCTTCTTTACCTCTATCAACTAGTTTAGAAATAAAATCAACAGGTATTTGTTTATCAATACGCTGACCGTTTCTTTCAATTACAAAAGAATTACCATTAATAAATTCAATAGGAATTTCACTAAATTTTTGAATATCTTGTCCATCAACTGAAATAACCTTATCACCAGTTTCTAAACCTAAACCTACAGCTAGTTCGTCTTGTACCCAAATTCCATCCTTTACATTTTCGTTTGGCAAGTATTTTTCTCCATATACCCACATTAGACAGATATATATTAGAATACCTAATACAAAGTTTACAAAAACGCCACCTAACATTATAATTAGACGCTGCCATGCTGGCTTAGACCTAAATTCCCATGGTTGTGGTTCTTGCTTTAACTGCTCTTTGTCCATACTTTCATCTATCATTCCAGCAATTTTCACGTATCCACCTAAAGGAATCCAGCCAATACCATATACAGTATCACCTATTTTTTTCTTGAATAATGAGAACTTATAGTCAAAAAATAAATAAAATTTTTCAACTTTAGTTTTAAATAATTTAGCTGGAATAAAATGCCCTAATTCATGAAGCACAATTAGCAATGATAAACTTAAAATGAATTGTGATGCCTTTATTAAAATTTCCATAAATGGTTTGTGTCTTGTTTTAAATTCAGCAAATGTACACTTTTAAAAAGAGTTCTAAAAATACCCTTCTTAACTGAACTTACCTTTTAACAAAGATTTTAGGAAACTGCTTTTTTTCATCGTATTTTTGTGCTATAAACTTCTTGGTATGAATTTACACTTCTTTAAAAAATCAAAAAACACCTTTTTATTTTTGATTGGCTTTACAATAGTTGTTTTACCTAT
The DNA here is from genome assembly GCA_020629275.1 of Tenacibaculum sp. GTDB lineage: Bacteria > Bacteroidota > Bacteroidia > Flavobacteriales > Flavobacteriaceae > Polaribacter. The sequence goes on from JAHDDQ010000092.1 coordinate 1,597, forward strand.
TTTCTTTTACTTAGTTAAGGTTGACGAAAAGTTACCTGTTTACAATCCTGCTGATATTAATCCAAAATTAGTTGATGCGTCTGTACGTTCAAAAACAAAAAATCATCGTATCGGTAATTTTAAATTAATTAATCAAAACGGTAAAACAATCACTCAAAAAGATTACGAAAATAAAATTTATATTGCTGATTTCTTTTTCGCCACGTGTAAAGGCATCTGTATTCCAATGGCACATAATATGAGTAAACTTCAAGAATATTTCAAAGAAGATGATAATATTATGTTTTTGTCACATTCAGTAACTCCAAAGATAGATAGTGTTGCGGCATTGCGAGTTTATGCCGATCAAAAAGGAGTTATCGATGGAAAATGGAATGTTACTACTGGAAACAAAAAACATATATACGAATTAGCACGTAAGAGTTATTTTGCTGTTACGGATGAAGGTACTGGTGATGAAGATGATTTTATACATACGGAAAATTTTATTCTTATCGATAAAAAAGGACGTATTCGTGGATCTTATGATGGAACGAAAACTGAAAATATTCAAAAAATCATAGACGATATTGCATTGCTAAAGAAAGAAAAAAAATAAGATTATTCTAATCGTTGTATGGTATAATACAACTGCTGTATAACTAAATTCATCTTCTTAAGGTCAAGTGTATTTAATTTATCATTGACTGTATGATAATTCTTATTTCTAAAAAATGCTGTATTTGTTACCATTACTGCATCATAATTGAACTTCCAATAATTTAAATGATCTGAAAAATCTACTCCTTCTACTAATTTCGATCCTTTAAAAGACACGGTTTTTATCTCATTTTGAGACACCATTAATTTTGTTATCTGATTACTGAAACTACCTGCCTGATTTTCTTGAACTACAGTTATAAAGTCGCCTTTGGTTCCGTATGCACTCTCCATTTCTTTTACTGGAAAGTTCTGAGAGTTCAGTTTTTCACTGTAATATCCTATTGATTCTAAACAAATCATTCCTTTAATTGGAAGCTTCTTATCAAACACACTTTTTGCATGTATATAACTTCCCATTTTATTAGTTCTAAAAAAAGGTGGTTCTTCTAATGTGTACGCAACAAAATCTATTCTATATTTTAAATTTTCTTTCGCTAATCGTCTAGCTAACTCAAGAAGTCCAACAACACCTGAAGCATTATCATCTGCGCCATCAGAATTTCCACAAACATCATAGTGCGCACCTATGATGATACGTTCCTTATTTTTCACACCTAACGAACCTATTACATTTTTATATTCGTTGTCTACTACTTTATAAGGTTGAAAATATGTTGTATCACAAACTTTATTAAGTTCTATATTTATATAATTCGCAACTTTATTTAACGCTTTTAAATTTTGATAGTTTCTAGGTTTTGCTGTTGTAATAATCTGCTTTAAATCTTCAAAAATTCTTAGCTCATTTTCATTTTCTCCTGGTTCATAAGTTGTTCTTTTCTTTTGAGAAAAAGTACAACTATAAAATATCGTGAATACTATTAAGAATATGTTTTTCATGGTAAAAATGCTATTGTGAGCAGGAGTTATAAAATTTTCGTAGTAGTTTTCTATTGAACTAACAAAAGGATTGCTTCGTCAATTCTTCCTCGTAATGATGTAATTACTTATATATTTTGATCAAATATATTACTGTGATGTAAACTACTGTTAAGAGTAAAAAATATTTTGTTCTTAATTTAAAAGAGGTATATTCGATAACTCTTGATTCATTGGTTGTTACTCCTAATAAGTATAGTAGAACTACATAAATTAATGTTGTGATTACATATAACATTATTCTTTATTTATTTATTTTCGATAACATTAAGGAATACTGAAAACTCCTGTAAATTTAATTTCTTCTTTATCTCCTTCTAATAAGGTACAAATTAGATTTTCTTTATCACTTATTTTATAGTTAATTCTATATCGTTTATTAAAACCATTAATGGATAAATCTTCAACATGATATGTGTATTCTTTATCTATAATAATAGAAATTTGGTTATAATAGTTTTTGAAAAAATCTTTTTTTTGTACTAAACTACTGTCATCATTACATTCAACACACTGTAAAGTGTCTGCTGAAATTTGCATCAAGTAATCGATATCATTAGATTTAATTTTTTCCCATTTGCTTAATTTTCCTGTATTCTGATTACATGAAAAAAATAAAATTGTTATCAATAGGTATATGGGATATTTTATCATTATTTATTTAATATCTAGAATGATCATAACCATCCAAGAAAAAAGCATTAAAAAAAGTAAATTTCTTAAGGTATATATCATTAAAACCAATATCTGGAATTATTATATCTTTTAAATCTTCATTGAATTTATTTAAATTATAACTATCCTCCAATAATTTTTCAATTCCTAATATTTTATCCTTGTTTTGATTATAAATGTTTTCATCTAATTTTGGAGCCTCTTCTATCATTATAGAATTTGGTATTTTAGCTAACCTTAAACAATAAATAGTATAATAAGGTATTATAACACTAATATTCAAACACATTACCTCAATTAAATGATCACTGTACTGAATAACACTTTGTAAATTATACGCTCTATCTTCCCAAGAAAACAAAGAAAAATCATCAAAATTCATCTTCATAATTTCTCCTAAATCATTCATTAGCTCATTTTTATTTTCTTCAGAAAAAGAAGTTCTATTTTTTATCGTATCTAATAATAGTTTATATTCTTTAGTTCTATTATAATCTTCCCTATCGTAATAAGGAGATATCCCTTTTGGATAAAATGTATAAGCTAATGACTTAAAATATTCTAAACTTTCAACTTTCATCTACAGATAAATTGATTTAAAATAGTAACATATGAAAAAAGAGAATACAAACTAATTATAAATGTATTCTCCTTTTTTAAGAGATTCTAATAATTATCTATAGAAATAAAATCTACTACACCATTCTTATTTATATCAAAGAAATCTATACCATCGTATATTAAAACACTTCCTGATTTTCCTATTTGAATACTTCCTTTACGCATCCCTGTTTCTTCAACAATCCATTTCTTTTTTCCTTTTTTAATGTCTTCAAAAGTTGAACCTACTCCAAAACCTTCTTCAGTTTTGTATTCTGAAGACATAATCGTTATTGAAGAGATCATATTATCTTGATTTAATTCAGTTTCAATAGTGCTTTTATCAAAACCTTTATCCGTAAGCTCTTTATGAAGTTTATAAACACCTATACTCTTATTCGTTATTACTTTTTCTTGATAACAAGAAATTAAAATAGGCAAGATCAACATTATTAAAACTCTCATAGTATTATATTTTTTAAAATAAATCCTAATAATTACTTTTATGGTTTCTAAAAATTCTTACTAAGTAAAACAAAACAATAACGAATACAACTGTTATAATTATTTGAAAAACAATTAACAAAACACTTGATTCTTTAGGCACATAGCTTATTTTCTTTAAGTACATTAGTTTAAATTTAACATTAAACTGATTTATATCTTTTTATTAAATACATTGTAATAATGTAAACTACCGTTAAGAATAAAAAATACGTTGTATTTAGTTTAAAAGAAGTCCACTCAATAACGCCTGAACTATTTGTAGTTATTCCTGACAAGTACAGCAAAACCACATAAATTAGAGTAATAATTATATATTTCATTTTAAATATTTTTTAATTGCAATTACCATATCCGTAATACGTTATTTGATATGGAGTAGAAGTTCCTGTATATCCTAATGGAGGTGATAATGTAACATTTCCTCCTTCTTCTTCAAATTCATCTTTTATGTAATTTAATAACTTTTGTTCCATAGCTGAACCAGATGTGCTACATCCATTAGATTGATACCATATATCAAATTTCTCAAATGCTAAATGAAGTAATATGGCTGATTCTGTTTTTGTATTTCCGCTATTTAATTTAAAACGATAATTAATCGGTAACTGAAAATATAGTGGTTGTTTAAAAATCCCCCAATCAAATCCTATGCAGCTCCAATTAAGAAGAATAAATAATTCATGAACATTTGAAACAGAAGCAACTTGCCAATTATTACTACCTACTCTAGAATAGTTAAAGCTACTACAATTTGGTGGAACATCTTCTAAAGTCAATGGACTATTTGTAATTCCTTCTGGCTCGTTATTGCTTCCACTTCCTGAGCTAGAGCCTCCACCAGAATTACCTTCAGAAGCACCATCTAAAAAATTTATATAAGCACCACTATTAGGGTCTAATGTTGGATCACCATTGGTATTACTACCACTACTACCTCCACCGGATCCACCGCCACCAATTTCAACCTCTTCAAAACAGAAAAACCCACCATTCTCTATTGCTATTGCTAAAATCTGTTCGATTGTTAAAGAACCATCGCAACTACCACTTCCATCTAATTGTAATAGTAAAGCTAAAAATCCTGCTTCTTGCACTTTCTTTTTAGGAACCAACTTAGATTTTATCTTTCCCTTTTTAATAACATAACCATCTAAATAATTACCATCTAAATCATGAAAAAATATTTTTCCTTCTTTCATTTTATTATCTGCGGAATACTCCTCAACTATATCTGTCTTAATTGCAATTACTAATGTATTGTTAACTTCTATAAAAAATAGTTTTGAAGTTTCCTGTATTTCAATATTAGCATCAAACTCCACTTTTGTAACTAGAGCATCTGTAAAACTCAAGGACTCGTATTGTATTGTTTCCCATTTTGGGTTAATTACTAAAGCTGATCCAACTTTCCTTCTTACATCTACTTTTCCTCTTTTGTGTTGTAACAACATAAGTTTAGCATCAAATAGAGAGGCTGTTCTAAATTCATCAATTTTTTCTTTTATAAGTGTTTCAGTATCTACACAGTTGTATAGCGTGCATGAAACAAGAAACAGCAATAGTACTAGTACTTGTTTCAAAAATTTCATAGGTTTTTGTTTTCTAAAATTCATATTGTTTATATTTAATTTTTAATCCATAGCAATAGTACTAATTGATTTTAGTACATGTATCCTAATAGTTTAGGTCCTAAAAAATTAGGACAAATTCCCTTTTTTAAACTGTACTGGAGACAAACCAGTTTCTTTTTTAAATGCCTTGTAAAATGTTGATTTAGAATTAAACCCTGCTTCTAATCCTATAGATACAATAGTGTAATCGAAAAACCTTTCGTCTAATAACATGTTTTTTGCTTCCTCTATTCTCAACTTATTTATAAATGAAATAAAATTAATATCATTACTCTTATTAAAAATATGCGATAAATAACTTTGATTTAATTTAAACTCATCTGCTAATAATGTTAAACTAATATCATTTCTTAGGTATAATTTTTCGCTTATTATCTTATCTTTAATATCAAGACCAATATCATTTTTTGATTTATCTACTTTTTGTATACTCTCTCTTATTGTTTTTCTTTCTTTGTACAATATATTATGATATACTCCTAAATAACCCACCAGATAAATTAATAATGCTAAGAGTATCCAAACCAAATAGCGTAGCTTCAAATCGATATGACCTATATCGAAATAGTTACTTAAAATTGATAATAAGGCTAAAAAAGCACAAGTTACAACACCACAAAATAAAATTAATTTTAACCAATTTGTTTGCTTTACTAAAGATGATTTTACTTCTTTTTTGTACTTCTTAATTTGTAATAAGGCTTTTACAATAACATATATGCTAAAAACTGCAATAACATATTCTTCCAAAGAAAAGAAAAAATGCATTATCTTTTTTGATATTCTGATCTTAAGAATCAAATCATTTACTAGAATTAAACTATGCCCTAACAAAAAAAAATAAAAAGGAATAAATATATATTTTCTATTAATCTTTAATTCTAAAAAAGATCTCACAAATAAATAGAAATAAGGGACTATCAATACACCCCAAGGCATATAAATATACTCTAAAAAATTCCCCTCATAAGTATAAGTATCTACCAACCAATAATATAAATTATTAAGCGATAAAAACAGTACTACTAGAGAAAGGTAGTAGTTTGACTTACTATTATATTTTTTGTTAAATTTCAAAACAAGGAAAAATAATATTCCGTGTACTGCTCCGCTTATTATTAAGCCTCTTAAAAAGCTAATCATCTTACTTCTTTTCTCCTTCTTTATCGTAATATTTATTTAATTCTTGCTCTGTTTTAACTACACAAACACCAAGTGCCAATACTAATAACACCATAGGCTGCCATGTAATTTCTGGGTTTATGTAAGCCAATACTAATGCAGCTATAAATGATATCCCAGCATATTGTAAGAATTGTCTGTTAAAAAAAGTGTTTGCATGCTTCCATATTGTATCGTTAGCCATGGTTCTATTTGTGCGATATCCATAGAATGAGTTTATTTTTTTTGGTGGAAAAAAATAGGCAATTATGCTAAGTAAGAATAATAATCCGTTTACGGACACTACATAGTAAAATGGATTCATTGAAGTATATTTATTGTTTTAAAATACATTATTTTTTTATAGGTCTCATTAATCCCTCTTGTGCAACTGAAGCGATTAATTCTCCTTCTCTTGTGAAAATATTTCCTCTTGAAAAACCTCTCGCACCATATGTACTTGGACTTTCAATAGCAAATAACATCCAATCACTATAATCAAAATCTCTATAAAACCACATAGAATGATCTAAACTTGCCATTTGTACATTTCCAAAGTTAGCTTGGCTTGCATTAGGGTTTAAGCATGCTGTTAGAATATTATAATCAGAAATATACGTTAATACTTGCTGTTTAACTGCTAAGTCTAAAGAACTACTGTCCCCTTTTAATTTAAACCATACTTCTAACCTAGGTGGTAAATCTTTCTTTTCTAATGGATTTGGTACTTGAACAGGTTTAAAATCAATAGGTCTTTCAATACTTAAAAACGCTTTCAATTTTTTAGGTAAAAAATCACCAAACTGATACAGCATATCGTTCCAACTCATTAACTCTTCAGGCTGTTTAATATTTGCCTTCATAGGAAGCTGATGTTCGTAACCTTCTTCCTTTTTATGGAATGAGCATGCTAAAATAAAAATAGTCTTATCCGCTTGAGTAGCTGTTACTCTTCGAGTAGAAAAACTACCTCCATCTCTCATTTCTTGAACATTATATGTAATTGGAAGTTCTAAATCTCCAGCTTCTAAAAAATAAGAATGTAATGAATGTAATACTCTAGAATTGTTAATTGTTCTGTACGCAGCATTCAATGCTTGAGCCAATACCTGTCCGCCAAAAACATTTGGGCTTCCAATATCTTTACTTATTCCTGAGAAATTATTATTACCTACATCTTCCAATATAAGAACATCTAATAATTCGCGTATGTTTTTCATAGATTATACTTTAAACAATAGAGTAAAAGTACTCTTTTTACGCCCCAGAAACAACTGTCGTTTTGGCTTTAAATGGGAATTTTTGGTGAAATTTAGTAGGTTGTATTTTCTTTATGAATACACTTAATATTTTGTTAGGTATACTTTTCTTATGTCTCAGGTATATCGTTAAGTCTTGTGGTACGGCTCCAACAGAACTTTTTATTTCACTAGCAGTTCTTCCAAAGTTAATCTGACTCAATTTTCTTTTAATTGCTATATCAATATAATCATAAAGCATTCGTTGATACACAGCGTACTCCCTGTTAAATTCGTATTCTATTCCTACAAAATGAGCATCTAAAGAGTTTTGATTTACCATGGCGGATAAGAATCCTACTAAATTTCCATCCAAAAAGTAAGCCTTAATAAGGTAGCCTTCTCCCAAATTCTGCTTTAGAGTTTTATAGGTTTCAATATTAAATTCACCAAGGTTAAATCCTGCTTTTGAAGAAACATTTTTGTATAATTTTTTAATATCGTCTGTATATTGCGAAATATTAGAGGCATTTATTTCAAGAACTTCTAAAGTCGAACTTCGTTCTATTGCTTTTTTTGCTTTTACTCTAAATTTTGTTTTTAAAGCTGCTAAATAATCTTGAAAATTATTCCAATCGGCATCTATCTGCATCACCATATTTGGTTCTACATTAAAAGAGTGATAATTGTACTCTAGTAATTCATCCGAAATAGCCAACGACTCTTTTTCAAAATCTTTAAGCATAAAAGCATTCACTTTATAGTCTAGCTGTTTCTCGCTAGTTACAAAACTAACTACCGACTTTGATAATTCTTTTATAACCTTATGTTTATTTGCTCCTTCTTTTATGAAAACACCATATTCTCCACTTACAAAAGTATTTCCACATGTTAATATTTTGAAAGGTTTTTCTGGAGATACTATTAATAATTTTCTTCCTATACATTTTATCCATTCAATTAATGATTGTAAATCATTTTGAACACTATCTAGATAAAAATTAACTATTTGTATGGTTGATAAGGCTACGGGAATTTGTTCATCATCAAAAAGTATAACATACCAAAAGTCTATATCTTCATGATGTTTGGCTAGTGAAGAAAGGTATGCTTTACTAAAATATACGTTTGTGTCACAATGCAATTGTTCCCATATTTCATGCGGAATACTTTCTACAGATGCATAATAATTTGCATTATGTACTTTTTTACAAAAATTCAAATAGTAAGGGTTTTATTAATAGGTAAAATACTAAAAGTTTAGGAACTTTTATATAATTTTCGTTTTACTTTTCGAATTGTAGGTGAACTTAAATAATAGAGATAAAACCCAGAAAGTATAGTTACTAATCCTAGAACTGAAAAAATTCGTAAAATCCAATTTGTTATATGATCTCTAGTTTCAAAATCCATTACATGTAACATCCATAAAAAATCAAAACGACGCCAATTATCGTTTCGTACTGTTGTTATTTTCGCCAATTCTGGATGTACATATACTCTTGTATTTGTATCATGTGCTAAATAAATTACGTATACGGGTAATGGTTTTTCTCGGTATTCGTGTCCTTCTGAGATATCTTCAATTGTAAGATACTCTATTTTTTTAATTGGTATATTTTCTTTTAATCTATTCGTTACAAAGGATGAAACTTCTTGTTCTGTCAATTTTCCTCGAACTGTACAATTATTTTCTTCTAACGCTAAAAGTTCAATTTTCTTATTGGTGAATATCCTTAAAAGGGTGTCTTTATCTACAACAATTCCTTCAATTCTTTTAATCGGTGAAGTTATAGTACTTAGTAATTTTGTTACGGGTTCTTTATAGGTAAGTGCAACTGTGTGTTCTGATTTATCTAACAATGTTTTCCCATGAACATCTTTCATGTTGTTCCAACTAAAATACAGTCCGCCAATGGTCCAAAATAAAAACTGAACTCCTATTGAAACACCTAAATATCGGTGTATTTTTCTTGTTTTTAAATGAAGTTTTTTTGACATAATTTTTTAAAGCACTAATACAAATTTTACTAGAATTCTATTAGCACTCTAATCAATTTTCTTCTTATGCTTTTCTAATTATCACTACGAGAAACGAAGCAATCTACTATTAATTAGTAAGATTCCTTCGTTATTAACTATCCTCGGAATGACATGTTAACAGTTGTTTTTTATGAAATTTCTATATTAATTATCCTACAATATTAATGATCTTTCCTGGTACAATAATTACCTTTTTCGGCTCTCGCCCAGCGAGTTGTTGCACAGTTTTTTCATGAGCCATTACCACGTTCTCTATTTCTTCTTTAGACATATCTAATGATAATTTTAACTTGAAACGCATTTTCCCATTAAAAGAAACTGGATATTCCTTCTCTGATTCGATCAAATATTTTTCTTCAAACTTAGGAAAAGCAGCAAAAGCAACAGATTCATCATTTCCTAGTTTACTCCATAATTCTTCTGCAACATGAGGTGCGTAAGGAGAAATTAAAACCAATAAAGGTTCAAGAATGGCTTTACTATTACACTTTTGAGCCGTTAATTCATTAACCGCAATCATAAACGTAGATACTGAAGTATTGAATGAGAAATTCTCAATATCTTCTTCTACTTTTTTAATTGTTTTATGTAATGTTTTTAAAGCTTCTTTTGTTGGTTCAGTATCTGTTACTTTAAAAGTTTCTCCATTATGGTATAGTTTCCATAACTTCTTTAAGAATGAATATACTCCTGAAATACCTGAAGTTTTCCATGGCTTAAATTGTTCTAACGGTCCTAAAAACATTTCAAACAAACGTAAACTATCTGCTCCGTATTCTTCACAGATATCATCTGGATTTACTACGTTAAACCAACGTTTAGACATTTTTTCTACTTCACGGCCTACAATATATTTTCCATCTTCAAGAATAAATTCTGCATCTGCAAATTGTGGCTGCCAATTTTTTAGCGCTTCAATATTCAGTTCATCAGAAGAATTAATTAATTTAACATCTACACGTAATTCTTCTGTTTCATATTGATTTTTTAATCCTAAAGAAATATATTTATTTGTCCCTGAAACTCTGTAAACAATTGCAGAAGTCCCTAAAATCATTCCTTGATTAATCAGTTTTTTTGCAAACTCATCAACAGGTAAGAAACCTCTATCAAATAAGAATTTTTGCCAAAAACGTGCATACAATAAATGCCCGGTAGCATGTTCAGAACCTCCAATATATAAATCAATTTCTTTCCAATAATCAACAGCCTCTTTACTTACAAACTCACCATCATTAGTAGCATCCATATAACGGTTAAAATACCAAGAACTTCCTGCCCAACCCGGCATTGTATTTAACTCTAATGGAAATACTGTTTCATTATCGATTAAATCATTAGAAACTACCTCAGCTGTTTCAGTATTCCAAGCCCAAACATCAGCATTTCCTAATGGTGGCTTCCCATCTTCTGTTGGTAAGTACTTTTCAACCTCAGGCAATACTATTGGTAAATGCTTTGCTTCAATCATTTGAGGCATTCCATCTTTATAGTATACAGGAAAAGGTTCTCCCCAATAACGTTGACGACTAAATACAGCATCGCGTAAACGGTAATTAATTTTACCATAACCAAATCCGCGCTGCTCCATTTCATAAATAGCCAACTTCATGGCTTTCTTATATTTTAATCCGTTTAAAAAATCGGAATTTGTAATAATTGTTTTCTCTTTATCGGCAAATGCTTGTTCAGAAATATCCACTCCTTCGAAAATATTAGGAATTTCTAATCCAAAATGTTTGGCAAATGCAAAATCACGTTCATCACCACAAGGAACCGCCATTACCGCTCCTGTTCCATAACTAGCCAAAACATAATCACCAATCCAAATAGGCACTTTTTTACCAGAAAATGGATGTATCGCATAGGCTCCTGTAAATACTCCTGAAATTGTTTTTACGTCGGCCATACGATCACGTTCAGATCGTTTTGCAGTAGCATCCACATAAGTATTTACAGCTTCTTTTTGAGCTTCAGTAGTAATTTTAGCAACTAAATCATGTTCTGGAGCTAATGTCATAAAGCTTACTCCATAAATAGTGTCAGGACGTGTAGTGAATACTTCTATATGTTCATCATAACCGTCGACTTTAAATGTTACCATAGCACCTTGTGAACGACCAATCCAATTGGTTTGTATGTCCTTTAAAGGTTGTGGCCAATCTATTCCATTTAATCCATCTAATAAACGTTGTGCGTAAGCAGAAATTCGCATAGACCATTGCGTCATTTTCTTTCGAACTACTGGATGACCTCCACGCTCGGAAACGCCATTTATAATTTCGTCGTTGGCTAGTACGGTTCCTAATGCAGGACACCAATTTACCTCTGTATCAGATAAGAATGTTAAACGGTATTGTAGTAGTATTTCTTGTTTTTTTGCAGCTGAAAATGAATTCCAATCCTCTGCTGTAAAAGAAATTACATCTTCATCACAAACTGTATTAACTTTTGAATTTCCTTCTTTAGCAAATACTTCTTCTAATTCGGTAATTGCTTTTGCTTTATTTTCATCTTTACAATAATACGATTCAAATAATTGAATAAAAATCCACTGTGTCCATTTATAATATTCAGGATTTGAAGTTCGTACTTCACGTGACCAGTCAAATGAAAATCCGATTTTATCTAATTGTCTTCTGTATGTTTTAATGTTTGTTTCTGTAGTAATAGCAGGATGCTGACCTGTTTGAATAGCATATTGTTCCGCTGGTAAACCAAAAGAATCATATCCTTGTGGATGCAATACATTAAATCCTTTATGACGTTTATAGCGTG